>NZ_RZQY01000727.1:0-2884 GCF_003998575.1 Mesorhizobium sp. M7A.F.Ca.CA.001.10.2.1
GGCGCAAACGGCAGCCGATCTCCGAGACCGCCGACAGGAAACGCCTTGACCCGAACCGACAGCATCCAGCCCGGCCCCGGCATCGACAGCTCCTATGCCTGGATGCGGCTTGCCATCTCGATGCTGCTGGCGACGATCGGCGCCGTGGGCATGTGGGCTGTCGTCGTCGTGCTGCCTGCGGTGCAGGCCGAGTTCGGCGTCGACCGCGCCGCGGCGTCCATGCCATACACCGCGACCATGGTCGGTTTCGCCGCCGGCAACGTGCTGGTCGGCCGCGCCATCGACCGGATGGGTTACTGGATCCCGGCGCTGCTCTCTTCGATTGCGCTTTCCGCCGGCCTGCTGCTCGCGGCGCTGTCGACCTCGATCCTGCAATTCACGCTTGCCCAAGGAGTGCTGATCGGTGTCGGCACGTCGGTGATCTTCGGGCCGCTGATCGCCGATATCTCGCACTGGTTCAACCGTCGTCGCGGTGTCGCGGTCACGGCGGCGGCGGCCGGCAATTACCTTGCCGGAGCGTTGTGGCCGACCATCATGCCGACGCTGATGAAGGCGGAAGGCTGGCGCTTCACCTATGCGGCAATCGGCATCTTCTGCCTGGTGACAATGGTGCCGCTGGTGCTGATGCTGCGGCGCGGTGCCCCGGCGGCGGCCGTCGCGGGTTCGCCCGGAAGCCGATCGGTGCAGCCGATCTCGCTGTCGCCGGCGGCCTTGCAGGTGCTGCTGGTCGTCGCCGGGCTCGGCTGCTGCGTGGCGATGTCGATGCCGCAAGTGCATATCGTCGCCTATTGCATGGACCTCGGCTACGGCGTGGCGCATGGCGCCGACATGCTGTCGATCATGATGGCCGGCGGCGTCGTCAGCCGGCTGGCGTCCGGCTTCCTCGCCGACCGTATCGGCGCGGTGTGGACATTGATGATCGGCTCGGTGCTGCAGTGCCTGTCGCTGCTGTTCTATATCCCGTTCGACGGGCTTGCCTCGCTCTATGTGGTGTCGCTGGTGTTCGGCCTGTCGCAGGGCGGCATCGTGCCTTGCTACGCGATCATAGTGCGCGATTACATGCCGGCCAGGGAGGCCGGCCAGCGTATCGGCATCGTCATGATGGCGACCATCTTCGGCATGGCGATCGGCGGCTGGATGTCGGGCTGGATCTACGATTTGACTGGTTCCTACGCCGCCGCATTCCTCAACGGCATCGCGTGGAATTTGCTGAACCTGGTGGCGATCGGGCTGCTGTTCTGGAAGGCACGGCGCAGCACAGCCGTGACGGCCTGAGCTCACCGTGCCCAATGGTCCGGGAGCTGCGCGGCTTGACAACCACCCAAGGCTGCGCGACGCCGGAAGGCGAATGGGTGCGGCAACAGGCCGGTTTGGCATGACGACGGTGGCAAAGACCCCGAATATGGTTCCAAAGGCGCTTGGCTGCACAAGCCAGTCGCCAGGAGTGCGTCCTTGACCAAGCCGCGCTCGCGCCGGGGCGGCGGTCGCCCGACCATCGCGGATGTCGCACGCAAGGCCGGCGTCGGCGCCATCACCGTGTCGCGCGCCCTGCGCGAGCCGGAGCGTGTGTCCGAAGAGCTGCGCCGCCAGATCCAGGCCGCCGTCGACGAACTGGGCTACGTGCCGGACCCGAATGCCCGGGCGCTCGCCTCGGCGCGCGCCGAGGTGTTCGGCGTGCTGGTGCCGTCGCTGACCAACAACGTCTTCGCCGAGGTGGTGCGCGGCATCTATGACAGCCTGTCGGCCAGCCCGTTCCGCATCCAGCTTGGCAACACCCACTATTCCGGCCTCGAGGAAGAGCGGCTGCTGCAGGTGTTCGGTTCGCAACGGCCAGCCGCGCTGATCGTCGCCGGCATCGATCAGACACCGGCTTCGCGAAAGCTGCTGGAAAGTGCCGGCTGCCCTGTGGTGCAGGTCATGGAAACCGGTCCAGATCCGGTCGACATGATGGTCGGCTTCTCGCATCTCGATGGCGGCAGGGCGGCGACCGAGCATCTGATCGAGGCGGGCTATCGCCGCATCGGCTTCATCGGCGCGCGCATGGATCCGCGTTCGCAGCGGCGCCTTGCCGGCTATCGCGCGGCGATGGAGGCCGCGGGCCTGTTCGACTCGCGCCTCGTAACCACCACGCCGGTGCTGTCCAGCGTGTCGCTCGGCCGCGAGATGTTCCGCGACGCGCTGGCCAAGGTGCCGACACTCGACGGTGTCTTCTGCAACAATGACGATATCGCGCTCGGCGTCTTGTTCGAATGCCATCGCGCCTCGATCGCGGTGCCGAAGACGATCGGCATCGTCGGTTTCAACGATCTCGACATGATGCAGGTGGCGTTTCCTTCGGTCACTAGCATCCGCACCCATCGTTATGAGATCGGCCGGCGTGCCGTCGCCATGGCGCTGGCGGCGATCGCCGGCAACAGACCGGAGCAACGGATCGTCGACCTCGGTTTCGAACTCAAGCGCCGCGAGAGCACGGCGCGTTGAAACGCACAGGAGCGACTGTGCGAATGCCGGTTTACACGCCAATTTGGTAGCGCTACCATCTCCTCCGGGCAGGTGTATCAACGATAGTTTGCGCCTGTTTATTATACATAAGTGACAACTAATACTTGTTTATTATGGATAATATGATAGTTTTCGCCCCGCTGGCGGCGACAAGGGAGGAACCGGGTCGGCCACCACCGGCGACCAAGGAAGCGCATGACGAGGCGGGAGGTGCCGGTCCATCGCGCGAAAAATTCGCATTGCGAAACGACAATCAGAACTGCAATCGGGAGGATTATCGATGATCAAGTCACTTGTTGGTGGCGTCGTTGCCGCCACTGCATTCGTCATGCTCAATTCGGCCGCCATGGCCGCCGGACCCGAAATCGTGTCGGGTCCCGCC
>NZ_RZQY01000728.1:0-2875 GCF_003998575.1 Mesorhizobium sp. M7A.F.Ca.CA.001.10.2.1
AGCAGGCACTGTCGCCCGAATGGATGCCGGCCTCCTCGATGTGCTCCAATATGCCGGAGACGAAGGTCGACTTGCCGTCGCACAGGCAGTCGACATCGACCTCGATGGCGCCGGAGAGATAGGTGTCGAACAGCAGCGGGTTCTTGCCCAGCAGCGTGTTGATCTGGCCGGTCTTGTCGTTGGGGTATTTCTGCTTGATGTCCTCCGGCACCAGGCCGGGCACGGTGTCGAGCAGATAGGTCTGCAGCATGCCCTCGTCATGGATGATCTGCATGGCGCGGCCGCCCAGCACATAGGACGGGCGCACCACCAAGGGGAAGCCGAGCTCGCCGGCGACAAGGCGGGCCTGCTCGACCGAATAGGCAATGCCGTTCTTCGGCTGGCTGAGGCCGAGCTTGTGCAGCAGCTTCTGGAAGCGGTCGCGGTCTTCGGCGAGATCGATCATGTCGGGCGAAGTGCCGAGGATCGGAATGCCGGCCTTTTCCAGCGCGTCCGCCAGCTTCAGCGGCGTCTGGCCGCCGAACTGGACGATGACGCCAACCAGTTCGCCCGAGGCCTGCTCGGCGCGCAGGATCTCCAGCACGTCTTCCGCCGTCAGCGGCTCGAAATAGAGCCGGTCCGACGTGTCGTAGTCGGTCGAGACCGTCTCCGGGTTGCAGTTGATCATGATCGCTTCGTAGCCGGCATCGCGCAGCGCAAAGGCGGCGTGGCAGCAGCAATAGTCGAACTCGATGCCCTGGCCGATGCGGTTCGGCCCGCCGCCCAGGATGACGACCTTCTTGCGCGACGAGACCTGCGCCTCGTCGGCCAGCGCACCGGCAAACGGCACTTCATAGGTCGAATACATGTAGGCGGTCGGCGAGGCGAACTCGGCCGCGCAAGTGTCGATGCGCTTATAAACCGGATGAACGTCGAGCTTTTCGCGAATCTTCGCAATCACTTCGACGTCTGTTTTCGTCAATGACGCGAGGCGGGCGTCGGAAAAACCCATGGCCTTCAGCATGCGCAGATTGACGGCATCCTCGGGGATGCCGTGCTCGCGGATGCGGGCTTCCATGGCGACGATCCCGGCGATCTGCTCAAGGAACCACGGGTCGATCTTGCACATGGCGTGCACGTCTTCCAGCGACGTGCCCATGCGGATCGCCTGCGCCACCATGCGCAGCCGGTCGGGCGTCGGCGTGCCGAGCGCGGCGCGGATGGCGTTGCGGTCGTCGGCATGGTTGGCCGTCGCCGCACCGTAGCCGAGGCCGGGGATCTCGATTTCGTCGAGGCCGGTCAGGCCGGTTTCCAGTCCACGCAGCGCTTTCTGCAGCGATTCCTGAAAAGTGCGGCCGATGGCCATGACTTCGCCGACCGACTTCATGGCGGTGGTCAGCACCGGCTCGGCGCCGGGGAATTTCTCGAAGGCGAAACGCGGGATTTTCGTCACGACGTAATCGATCGACGGCTCGAAGGAGGCCGGCGTGGCGCCACCGGTGATGTCGTTCTCCAACTCGTCCAGGGTGTAGCCAACGGCGAGCTTTGCCGCGATCTTGGCGATCGGGAAACCGGTCGCTTTCGAGGCCAGAGCCGACGAGCGCGAGACGCGCGGGTTCATCTCGATCACGACCAGGCGGCCGTCGGCCGGGTTGACGGCGAACTGCACGTTGGAGCCGCCGGTCTCGACGCCGATCTCGCGCAGCACGGCGATCGAGGCGTTGCGCATCATCTGGTATTCTTTGTCGGTCAGCGTCAGCGCCGGAGCGACGGTGATCGAGTCGCCCGTGTGCACGCCCATCGGGTCGATGTTCTCGATCGAGCAGACGATGATGCAATTGTCCGCCCTGTCGCGGACGACCTCCATCTCATACTCCTTCCAGCCGAGCACGCTTTCCTCGATCAGCACTTCGGTGGTCGGCGAGGCATCGAGGCCGGACTGGACGATCTCGTAGAATTCGGCCCTGTTATAGGCGATGCCGCCGCCGGTGCCGCCCATGGTGAAGGACGGGCGGATGATGGCCGGCAGGCCGACATGGTCGAGCGCCTGTGCGGCGATCGCCATGCCATGGCTGATGTAGCGCTGCTTGCGGTCGCCTTCGCCGAGGTTCCAGCGGGTCTCCAGCGCGTCGAGCGCGGCATCGAGATCGGCAGGCGCCTCGGCCTTGACGGCGGCGCGCTCGGCCTCATGCGTCTTGCGGTCGGTGTTCTTGACGTCGGTGGCGTTGGCCAGCATCGACTTCGGCGTTTCCAAGCCGATCTTCTTCATCGCCTCGCGAAACAGCGCGCGGTCCTCGGCCTTGTCGATGGCCGTGGCGTCGGCGCCGATCATCTCGACATTGTAGCGCTCGAGCACACCCATGCGGCGCAGCGACAGAGCGGTGTTGAGCGCGGTCTGGCCGCCCATGGTCGGCAGCAGCGCGTCGGGCCGCTCCTTGGCGATGATCTTGGCGACCACTTCGGGCGTGATCGGCTCGATATAGGTGGCGTCGGCCAGTTCCGGGTCGGTCATGATGGTGGCTGGGTTGGAATTGACCAGGATGACGCGGAAGCCTTCCTCCTTCAGCGCCTTGCAGGCCTGGGTTCCGGAATAGTCGAACTCGCAGGCCTGGCCGATGACGATGGGGCCGGCCCCGATGATCAGGATCGACTTGATGTCAGTGCGTCTTGGCATGTCAAAGGTCCGTTCGGCGGGCGGCTTGCACAAAAAACCGGGACGGGAAGACCCGGCCGGTTGTGCTCGCGATTCTGGTATCAGGCTAGGAGGGCCTTATAGGGAAGAGTTTTAACTGATGTAACCCCGAAAATGAGGGTTGTTGTGGGCGGCGCCAGCCGAGAAGCGCCTTGTTCCGGCGCGCCCCCCTTTACCCTGCCAGGCATCTCCCCCTCAAGGGGC
>NZ_RZQY01000729.1:0-2865 GCF_003998575.1 Mesorhizobium sp. M7A.F.Ca.CA.001.10.2.1
TCATCCGCACCTCGCCCGACCACGGCACGGCCTTCGACATCGCCGGCAAGGGTGTGGCGCGGCCCGACAGCCTGATAGCGGCGCTGAAGCTTGCCCGGCGGCTGGCCGACACGAACACGAAGGCGGTTGCGGTATGAGATCTCGGGCATGAGCATCGACGGGCTGCCGCCGCTGCGCGAGGTGATCGAGCGTCATGGGCTGCGGGCAAAGAAGGCGCTCGGCCAGAATTTCCTGCTCGACCTCAACCTCACCGGCAAGATCGCGCGCACCGCCGGCGACTTGTCCGATGCAACCGTGATCGAGGTCGGTCCCGGTCCCGGCGGGCTGACCCGCGCCCTGCTTTCCAACGGCGCGCGTCACGTCATCGCCATCGAGCGTGACGAACGCTGCCTAGCGGCCCTTGCCGAAGTGTCCGATCATTATCCCGGCCGGCTGGAGGTTGTTTCCGGCGATGCGCTGAAGACGGATTTCGCAGGCCTTGCCAGCCGAGCGACCGGCAATGGCGGTCCGGTCAAGATCGTGGCCAACCTGCCCTACAATATCGGCACGGAGCTGCTGGTGCGCTGGTTGACGGTCAGCGACTGGCCGCCTTTCTACACCTCGATGACTTTGATGTTCCAGCGCGAGGTGGCCGAGCGCATCGTCGCGCCTGCCGGCAGCGACAGCTATGGCCGGCTGGGGGTTCTTGCCGGCTGGCGGACGGAGGCGAGGATCGCCTTCGACGTACCGCCACAGGCATTCACGCCGCCGCCAAAGGTCACCTCCTCGGTGGTGCATCTGGTGCCGCGCCCGACGCCCCTGCCCGCCGAGGTGAAGAAACTCGGCCGCGTCACAGAAGCCGCTTTCGGCCAACGTCGCAAGATGCTGCGGCAGAGCGTGAAAAGCCTCGGCGGCGAGGCCCTGCTCGAACGCGCCGGCATCGATCCGACACGCCGCGCCGAGACGCTCAGCGTCGAGGAATTCGTGCGGCTGACCAATGCCGTGTAGCTCTCTTCTCCCCGTTTACGGGGAGAAGATGCCGGCAGGCAGATGAGGGGGCAGCACGAACCTTGAAATGCCAGCACCGCCCCTCATCCGGCCCTTCGGGCCACCTTCTCCCCGTGAACGGTGCGAAGGAAGAGGTCTCAGCCCGTCTTCTCGTCCAACAGTCCAGAGACGAAATCGAACAGGCCTGGCCGGCGGTCGCGTCTTAGCCGCTCGGCGACGACGATGCCGCGCACTTCGGCGAAGGCGCGGTCAAGGTCATCATTGACGATGACGAAATCATATTCCTTCCAGTGCTCGATCTCGTTGCGGGCGTTTTTCAGCCGCGTCTCGATCACCGCCTCCTGGTCTTCAGCGCGACGTTTCAGCCGCGCCTTCAACTCCTTCATCGATGGCGGCAGGATGAAGATCGAGACAATGTCGGCGCGCATCTTCTCCTTGAGCTGCTGGGCGCCTTGCCAGTCGATGTCGAACAGCATGTCGCGCCCCTCGGACAGCGCCAGTTCGGCCGGTTCGCGCGGCGTCGCATAGCAATTGCCATGCACCTCGGCCCACTCCAGCAGCGCGTCGGAATCACGAAGCCGCTCGAATTCGCGCATCGTCCGAAAATGATAGTGGACGCCTTCGATCTCGCTTCCACGGCGCGGCCTGGTGGTGACCGAGACCGACAGTTCGAGGCTGGAATCGCTTTCCAGAAGATTGCGCGCGATCGTCGACTTGCCGGCGCCGGACGGCGACGACAGGACGAGCATCAGGCCCCGGCGGCGTATGCGGGACCCCAAATCCTTGGCAACCATCGGCTACTCCAGATTCTGGATCTGTTCACGAAACTGGTCGACCACCGCCTTCAGGTCCAGGCCGATCGCGGTGATGGCTGCGGCATTCGATTTGGAACACAGCGTATTCGATTCGCGGTTAAATTCCTGTGCCAGAAAATCGAGCTTGCGACCGACCGCGCCGCCGCCCACCAGCAGTGCCCGGCCGGATGCGACATGCGTTTTCAGCCGGTCGATCTCTTCGCGAATATCGGCCTTGGTGGCCAGGAACGCCGCCTCCATATGCAGTCGGGTGGCATCCAGATTGGCGGAAGCGTCCATCAGCAGCCTGACCTGCTCGGCGATGCGTTCGCGGATCACCGCGGTCTCGCGGGATGGATCCACTTCTGCCCGCAGCGTCAGCGCCTCGATCGTGTCGATATGACCCGACAACAGCAAAGCCAGCGCGGCTCCTTCGCCCTGCCGTGCCTGTTCGAGCCCGTTCAAGGCCACTTCGAGCGCGGCCATGACCGCGGCATCGAGCGCGGCCCTCGCCTCCTCGGTTTCGACGGTTTCAGGAATGTCGAGCACGCCGCGCAGCGAAAGCAATCCATCCGACGTCGCCGCAGCAACGCCGAATTGCTCCTGCAGCCGTTTGGCGAGCCCAGCAAGGTCCTTCAGGAAGGCTTCGTTGACGACCGGCTGCGCCTGCGCGCCAACGGCACGGCCGATGGTCAGCGTCGCCTGGAAATTGCCGCGTGCAAAACGTTTCTGAAGTATTTGCCGGACAGCAGGTTCCAACCGCTCGAAGCCTTGCGGCAGCCGCAGCCGTACCTCGACGCTCTTGCCGTTGACGGACTTGACCTCCCAGGCGATCGAGGTGCCTTCGTGCTCGGCGACGGCACGTGCAAAACCGGTCATGCTCTGCAAATTCATATCGCCCACACGTCCCTGGCACATCGCCCTGAACCGGCTTTCCGGACAGAGCGAGTGCGGCTTGAAAAAGATTGCGCCGCAGGCGCGTCGAAACCGGACGCGCGGCGCTCTTCCAAATGTCAGGGGGGTGCCTGCCGGGCAACGCCTTCCTTCATTTACTGGGCAGCGCCCGCGTCACCGGCGCCGTCGC
>NZ_RZQY01000072.1:0-15266 GCF_003998575.1 Mesorhizobium sp. M7A.F.Ca.CA.001.10.2.1
CCCCAGCGGCGGCCTGCTCGGCGACGTCGATCTCAGCACCAACCGCCTGTCGTCGATCCTGGACCTGTTTCCCGGCTGAGGGTTTGCGCGTCGTTCCAAGTGTGCGCTTGACCATGCATGCAGGTTTGTAGCGTGATGGCAGCTGATCGATTCACATCGATCCGGTAGGAATCCTCTTGCGCCTCGGCGTCGTGAAACCGCGAACGACACCACACCCAGGATTGGACGCTTGATGAACGACCTCCCCCGAACACTTGCAGCGGACTCGCTCGGGCCAACCGTGACGATCGGAGAAATCCTGGTAGAGATCGTCGCGAGGCAGACGGGCACCGGCTTCCGGCAACCTATCGACCTCATTGGTCCCTTTCCGAGCGGCGCGCCCGCCATCTTCATCGATCAATGCGCACGTATGGGCGGAGCGGCCGCAATGGTGGGCGTGGTCGGCGACGACGATTTCGGCGTCGTCAACATGGAGCGCCTGAAGCGGGACGGCGTAGACACTTCAGCCATCGCTGTTTCCCCGGATTATCCGACGGGCAGCGCCTTTGTTCGCTACCGCACGGACGGAAGCCGCGATTTCGTCTACAACATCGCCAAATCCGCCGCCGCCCGACTGGAATGGAGCCCGCAGGTCGAGGCGCTGATCGCGCGTTGCGGGCATATCCATGTCATGGGAACGGTGTTCGCAAGTCCCGCAGCCTGGGCGATCACCGAACGCGCGATCCCGCTGATCAAGGCACGCGGCGGCACGATGTCGCTCGATCCGAACCTGCGCAAAGAATTGCTGGCGCACGGCCAGACCGAGGAGAAATTCGCCGGTCTGGTGGACGAAGCGGACCTGCTGCTGCCGTCGGGCAATGAATTGTTCCTGGCCGCCGGCACGGACGGGGAGGAACGCGCGATCGAGGCGCTGTTCAGACGAGGGGTCAAGGAGATCGCCGTGAAGCGCGGCGAACATGGCGCGTCAGCCCGTCAAAGCACCGGAGCCCGCGCCGATTGCCCCGGCCTCATCGTCGAGGAAACGGACCCCACCGGCGCCGGCGACTGTTTCGGGGGAGCCTATGTCGCATGCCGGCGGCTGGGGATGGCGCTGCAGACGGCGCTCGAATTCGCCAACGCGGCAGGGGCGCGCAACGTCACACGCCTCGGTCCCATGGAGGGAGCCGGCACGCCGGCCGAGCTGGAGGATTTCATGGCAAGAACGGCGAGAAGAAATTGATGCGTGTGGCGATCGACGATTTGCCGGACCTGCACAGGGACGGGAAGAAAATCGGGGTGACCTCGGTGTGCTCGGCGCACCCGCTGGTGCTGAAAGCCGCACTGCGCCACGGGCGGGAAACCGGCACCACCGTCCTGATCGAGGCGACGTGTAATCAGGTCAATCATCTGGGTGGTTATACGGGCATGACGCCGGCCGATTTCGCGGCGATGGTGGAAGCGCTCGCGGCAGCCGAGCAGTGCCCGCAAAAGCTGATCGTGCTTGGCGGGGATCATCTCGGCCCCAATCCCTGGAGAGACCGGCCCGCCGAGGAGGCGATGGCGCAGGCCGGGACGATGATCGATGCCTATGTCCGCGCCGGCTTCCGCAAGATCCACCTCGATGCCTCGATGGGCTGCGCGGGTGAACCGGCGGCGCTAGACGACCACACGGTGGCCGGGCGCGCGGCCAGGCTGGCAGGCGTCGCGGAGCAGGCGGCAGCGCAGAGCGGCGGGGCAAGCCCGGTTTACATCATCGGCACGGAAGTGCCGCCGCCCGGCGGCGCCGATCACGCTTTGGATGCGATCACCCCGACCAGTCCGGAGGCGGCTCGCCAGACACATGCCATTCACGCCCAGGCATTCCAAACCGCCGGGCTTGAAAGCGCATTTTCCCGCGTCATCGGGCTTGTGGTGCAGCCGGGCGTGGAGTTCGGCAACCAGAATGTGATTTTCTACGATCGGACCAAGGCCAGCGACCTGGCGGCAACTCTGAGCACATTGCCGTCGCTCATTTTCGAAGCTCATTCGACGGACTATCAGGGCGAGAGGCCGCTGCGTGAACTCGTCGAGGACGGCTTCGCCATCCTCAAGGTCGGCCCCGAGCTGACCTTCAAGCTGCGCGAGGCGCTGTACGCGCTCGACCTGATCGCTTCCGACCTGGTGCCTGGCTATGGCGAGCGGCCACTTTACCACGCCATGGAAGAGCAGATGCAAGCCACCCCCAAGAATTGGGCAAGCCACTATCATGGAAGCGATGCCGACAAGCGGACGCTGCGCCACTACTCCTATTCCGATCGCATCCGATATTATTGGGCGATCCCGCAAGCCCGTGCCGCCTGCAACCGTCTCTTCGATACGTTGAACGGCCGCAAGGTGCCGGTGACGCTGTTTCTCCAGCACCTGCCTTCTGCAGTCACATGGGCTGGCCGCGCCTGCGACGTCGAGGAGATCGCGATCGGTCACGTCCGGCGGAGCATCGAGGCCTACGCCGGGGCATGCGGCACCTGAGATCCTCGTCCGGCACTTCAAGGCCAGAGCGGATGGCCTGGCGGGCGGCAGGAACGCTTACAGCGATGGCCCCAATCGGATCGGACTGCCGTCGCTGAAACGGGATTGACGGAACCTGTAGAGATTGTGCCCGGTCTCGTTGCCTTGGACGAGGTCGGACAGCACACGGCCGATGCCGGGTCCGATGCCGAAGCCGTGACCACTCATCCCGGTCGCTATGACGAGACCTGGGATCGCAGCGGCGCGATCGACGATGGGCACGACATCAGGCATCGCATCGATCATGCCCGCCCAGCTCGCCTTGATCGGCACAGTCGTGAACTGAGGGAACAGTTCCCTGAACCCGCGGTCGATGGCGCGAAGCGCCGACGTCTCGGGAGCGGGATTGAGGACCCGCATCCGTTCGAAAGGGCTTTCTTCATCCGCGTTCCATCTGCGCGGCGTCGACCAGCCATCCGGGTATCCTCGCGGCGCGGCCGGCAGGTAGCGTGTGCCGAAGGGATTGGCCATCAGGGCGCTGATATATTTGCCCGCATGGCGAAATGCGTCCGGCCCTATGTAGAGTTGGCTACTGCCTCCCGATGCGAGCGTATACCCGCCATCCTGCCTGCGTCGGAAAGCGATGCGTTCATCCGCGGCGGCACCGGCGTGGATTTCCGCCATCGGTGCTGTCGCGGCGACGGTCGCCCTGACGCTGAGCTGCGGAATCGAGATGCCATGGGCGCGCAGGAAGAGCGACGTCCACGCGCCGCTGGCGACGAGGACGCTCGAGGTCGCGATGAGCCCTTTCTCGGTCCAGACGCCACTGGTGCGACCCCCGGAGATGTCGAGCATACGTGCCGCGCAATTCTCGATGATCGTCACGCCTTCGCGGGCCGCCAGGCGCGCAAGCGCGGGCACGGCGACCCAAGGTTCGGCGCGCATGTCCGACGGGGTGATCATTGCGCCTTTGAACGGTAGCGCCATGGCCGGGATCAGGCTTGCCAACTCACCTTGGTCGAGGAGACGCGTGTCGACGCCATGAGCCTGGGCGATCGTCAGGAATTTCGCGAAACCGGCCATCTCCTTGTCCGTCCGCGCAAGATAGGTGACGCCCGTCTGCTTCAGTCCTATGTCCTCGCCACACTCCTGCGCCAGTTGCCGCCAGAGGCGCTGCGCTTCGATGACGATCGGCAGTTCGTCGGCATCGCGGCCCTGCTGCCGGATCCAGCCCCAATTGCGCGAGGATTGCTCGGCGGCGATGCGGCCCTTTTCCAGCAGCGTCACCGAGACGTTCCGTCGCGCCAGGAACAGTGCCGTGCTCACGCCAATGACCCCGCCGCCGATGATCACGACGTCCGAAGTCTTCGGCAGGGGCTGCTGGAACTGGATCGAGGTGGCTTCGGTGAAGGGGAAGATTGTCAAAGAGCACCGTCCTTCTTGGTATGCTGCGGCGACATCCGGTCCACGCTGGCAGCGAGATCTGGGCAGCGATATCTGGCCGCCGTGAAATGTCGATACCACGCGAGGAGATTGATCGTCAGCTAGTGCTTCAAGGCCGCCTATCGCGACGCGGGCGGCAAAGGTCGAAACAGCATCGTAAAAGCGAACGGACCTGACGCGCCCTACGGTAGACGATTTCGTCCATCTGGAAATACCAAGTGAGCGAGAAGATCGTCGCTCCCGAACCCGCCTGACTTGGAGACGATGACAGCGCCATTCCATGTGGCCGACACCATCCTGCTGACCGCCACGCCGGGCTCGTAGAGTCCCTCGCACAAGAAATGGCTGGCTCCGCAGATGCCTGCCAGCAGCCGCAGCGTCGACCCGCCTGTCACCAAGACAGAACGCGGCGTCGGCAGCCTGGCCACAAGCTGGATGAGCGATCGCTCGATGGCAAGGCGCGCCTGGGATTCCGAAGCAGCGTGGGAGGGCGCGAGCAAAACAAACGGTGGTTCGAGAGGCATGGGACTGGAGCCGTCCATCACGACGGTCTTCAGCCCGCTGACCGCTGCGACCTGGCGCAAAGCAACCGGATGGTTCGTGCCGCAGATGGCGAGATCGAGTGCCTGTGGCCGAAGGTGGGCCGTCCGACTTCCAGCGAGCATGGAGGCCAATCCACCTGAGCCGACATAAAGATCCTCGCTATCCACTCCAAAGGCTGCAATCGCCGCCGCAAGCTCGGCATCGCTTGACGCATCGGCGACAAAAAATCCCTCGCTTGCGCAGGCCTCGCCGATCATGGCAGCCGGAACCCCGTGGCCCAATAATGCATCGACAAGTGCCGGACCGACGGGTGTTATCCCATCCTGCGATACTACGTGCTGCCGGCCGTTGACTGTTGCCCGGCCCAACGCCGGAAAAGCAGGGGCGAAAAGGGCACGCCTAAACCGTCCGGCGCGAAAGGCCGCAACCGACTCTGCGACAGGGTGTCCACGCATGACGCTATCGATTTTCTTGAACGACAGCGACCGTGCGCCCGCTTTGCGATCGGCAAAAACGCCTGTGACACGATCGTATGCCGCTCGTTCCCCTAAGTCCCGGCTGTCGAGATCAATGGCGTTGCAGCCGGAGAGGCCCGGCGGCAGGTCGAGCCAGACCTTCACCGGTTTTTCTGGACTCGCGAAATAGCCGGCCGTGTCGAGCGCACCGGTGATGTCGTCCGCGACGATCAGGACATCCGGCTTGCCAAGCCCGCGCCCGTCGGGGCTACGGTTCACGCAGCGTTCTCCGTGGTCAGCGACAAGGCGTAGTCGATCGCCTCTATGAGGCTGCTTTCGCGGGCGATCCCGCGGCCGGCGATGTCGAAAGCGGTCCCGTGGTCGACGGAGGTCCGCGCGATCGGCAGGCCGAGCGTGATGTTGACGCCGCTCAGGCCAAGCCATTCACCGGTCTGCGGGTCGATCTGGAAGCCAAGCAGCTTCACCGGAATATGGCCTTGATCGTGGTACATGGCCACGACCGCGTCATAGGCGCCGCCGCGCATTTTCACGAAGACGGTATCGCCCGGAACGGGACCATGGACGTCGTGGCCGCGCGCCCTGTAGTCGGCGACAATCGGCTGGGTAATGCGGATGTCGTGGGTCCCGAAAATACCGCCCTCCCCGGCGTGCGGATTGAGCGCGGCAATCGCAACGCGAGGCGCCGTGATCCCCAGATGATTCAGGGCTTCGATCGTCAGGTCGAGAACCCGCCGCATGCGCGGCTCCGTCGCCCTCTTCGGCACATCTTCCAGCGGAATGTGGGTCGTGACGTGGCTGACGCGAAAAGAACCGTGCGCGAGCATCATCGCGCTGTCTCGCGCCCCGGTAAGCGCCGCCAGCAGCTCGGTGTGACCCGGGAACCGATAACCGGCAAGATGCAGCGATTCCTTGTTGAGCGGCGCGGTGACGATGGCCGAAGCCTCGCCGGCCATCGTACGCCGCACACCCTCGGCCACGGCCTCATAGGCCTGCCTGCCGCCTTCCGCCGACACCTGTCCGATCTCAACGGCGGAACCCTCGATCGGCCAGATGCCGAGAGGTTCATCCGCATTCGCGACGGCGGGCAATGGTAAGGCCAGCGACCGGGCTGTCCCGCCAAGCGCCGCAAGTGACCCGATCAGGCGGAGCCGAACCGTGCCAGTCTCAAGGACCGCCGCGAAATGATGGGCGGCCTTGAGCGCGATCTCGGGTCCAACGCCGGCCGGATCGCCGATGGTGATGGCTATGGTTGCGGTCATTCAGCTCTCCATAAGCGCTGTGCGGACGTTCAGGACAAAAATCATACCAGGGGCCGCCCGCCGTCGACCGGAATGACAACTCCTGTCGCGAAGCGAAGATGGGTCGCGACTGCCAGAACCGCCTCGGCAACATCGTCGGGCGTGCCCAATCGCCCGAGCGGCGTCCGGTTCGCCTGTTCATCTCGCCAGGACTCGTCGCGGCCCTTGATGAAATCAGTGTCGACGACGCCCGGTGACACCGACACGACCCTGATTTTCGGAGCCAGGGCGCGCGCCAGCGACTTGGTTAGGTTGTCGACAGCGGCCTTGGAGGCGCAGTAGGCGATGTTGCTGCCCATGGCGGTTGCGCCGGCAATCGACGAGATGTTGACAACGACGCCGCTGGCGGCGCGGTCGAGCAGCGGCCGCATTGCCCGCGTCGCGGCGATGACACCACGCACGTTGACGCTGAAGATGCTGTCGATCAACGCGTCGTCCAGACCATCGAGGTCCGGATGCGGTACGAAACGGGTTATGCCGGCGCAATTGACCAGGATATCGAGCCGGCCGAACCTTTCCTCGATCTGGCCGGCCAATCGCGCGAGGCAGTCGCTGTCGGTGACGCTCGCCTCGGCGACGAGATGATCGCGGGGCGTTAGCGACGAGACCAGCGCTTCGGCCGCCTGGCGTGAACTGTTGTAGCCGACGACGACCGACGCCCCTTCCTGCGCGAGCCTCGATACGATCTGCGCGCCGATACCACCGGTCGCTCCGGTCACCAGGGCAACCTTGTCTTGCAGCATTGCCGCCATGGCCCTCTCCGTGTCAGACGCTGGTACGTTGCTTATAAGCGACGAGCGCCATGAGATTGCGGTCGCGCCAGGTGCTGCGTTCACCGAGGCGGGATGCCGACAGTTTCTCGCGGCGTTCGGCTTCGGCCTTGCCGATCAGCGCTTCGGACCAAGGCGCCAGATCGCGCCTTGCCAGTGCGATCGCGTGGTAGAGCGGCCCCAGACGCCGCGCATAGTCGGCAATCCCGCCAGGCGCGTTGAGGTCGATCGTCTCGAACGGTCCCATGAAGGACCAGCGGTAGCCAAGCCCGTGCGACACCGTCAGATCGATGTCGGCGGCACTTGCGACACCTTCCTCAAGCAATGCCCAGGCTTCGTTGAGCAGCGCACCCTGGAGCCTGTTCAGGACAAAGCCCTCCACCTCCTTGCGCACGACGATGGCCGCCTGGCCCACGGCTTCCATTTGTTCCCGTAGCCAAGGAACGATGTTTGCGTCCGTCCATGGCGCCGGAACCAGTTCGACCAACGGGATCAGATGTGGAGGATTCACCGGATGCACCACGAGGAAGCGTGCGCGTTTTACACATTGTTCCGTAAACGCCGAGGCAGGAATACCTGAGCTGGAGCTGCCTACGACGGCATCGGGCCGCATGGCCCGATCGATCTCGAGGCAGACGGCCTGCTTGACATCGCGCCGTTCGAGCACCGATTCCTGGATATAGTCGGCATCGGCAACCGCACTCTCGAGCGTGTCGACCACCCTTAACCGCCGCATGACAGGATCGATCGCATCGATCAGCCCGGCTTCGTGCATGTCGGCAAGACTGGCGCGGATCCTGTCAATCACCGCCACGCGGATGTCGTCGCTGCCGTCATAGATGGTCACGTCATGACCAGCACGAGCGAAGACGATCGCCCAGCCGCGGCCGACGAGCCCTGCCCCGACAATGGCCACCTTGCGGATTTGCTCCATTACTGCACCCACGATTTCTCGCCGTCCGCGAGGCAGATTTCAGTGATGCGCAGGCCATCCTTGGTGATGCGCGAGGGGAAACGGTCCTTCAGCCGCTCTTCGTGGATGGGAATGACGCGCCGTGCCTCGTAATTCACCTGCTTCATCATCTCCTCGGTCGCCAGCACGAGATTGGTCTGGCTGCCGACCGCAAGGCCCACCGGGACGTAGAGCGTCTCGACATCGACGGCAGCTCCCGAGCCCTCGATATTGTCGAAGACATAGACGAGATCGCCTGCCAGCACCCAGGTATCTTCGTTGCCGTTGCGTACGGTGACCCACATCGAACCGTAGGTGTGGCTATCGAAGGCGGGATGGAGATCGACGTTCGGCAGCACGTCCTGCTTTGCGCCATCGATCGTCACCAGCCGCTTCTGGCGGGCCAGGTCGACACCGCGTACGATATCGCCAGGGTCGACGGCGACGTTCATCCAGCGCATGCGGTCCGGCAGCGACATCGCCCAGACCCATTTCGCGATTTCGCGCTCCTGGATGTAGAAGGTAGCCTTCGGGAAGTCCTCGACATTGCCGAAATGATCGAAGTGGGCGTGGGTGACGAAGACCGTGTCGACGTCCTGCGGCGACAGGCCGATCTCGCTGAGGACGGCCTCGGGTGAGTGCCAGTTCTCGACGCCGAACTTGTCGCCGAGATGCTTGCCGTAGTCCTTGTTGTTGTAGCCGACATCGACCATGGCGACGTGGCCGTTGCCCTTGATCAGCGCATAGCAGTAGGGAAGCTTGACGTGACCCTGATTGTGGGCGCCGTAGAGCACGCCGCTCTTGTGGTAGTTGGTGACGTAGCTGTACTCAAGCACCCAGATCGAATATTGACCCATCGTTTCCTCCCTGTTTTCGCCAGCGCTGTGCACAACTGCAGCAGGCATGATTGAAATCGATCGGCGTCATGCCGGCGCGCGGCTCCGACGCCGCCTGCAGCCAGGCATAGGCGTGCTTGATCCTCTCCGCTGCCCGGTCGAGATGCTGCTGCCAGTCGCGCCGCAGCCGGGCCAGGCCGAATTCGTCAAGCACTTCGCCGAGCGTCGCGTGCGCGGTCTCCAGGCGCACGCAATGGGCCTCCAGACCGCGCGGCGTCTGCAAGGCGCCCAGGCGCTGCTTGACCTCGGCCCATTGTTCACAGGCCGCCGGGATATCCGGCAGGTCGAGCACATCGCGGCGACCGCCAGCTTCGGCCAAAACCAGCAAGCCCGCGACCTGCCCAATCAGCCGGCGCAGGCCGTCATAGATGGGACGGGTGGCGACCACGTAGCGGACGACGGCCTCGTCGGTCGCCCCGTCCTTGTCGATGGCTGGTTGGAATTGCCCGCTTTCAGCGTCCGACGGCTGCGGCGCTGCAACCAGCTCGCAGTCGTAGCGGTGAACGTTGACCGCGCGTTCGAAGAAGCGCTTTGCGGATAGATCAGTCATGATGCCTCCTGCGCGTCGTCGCGCGCTCGATCACGGCGCCTGGCGCAATCATCTGCACGACCGGCTCCCGGCCAGCATTCGTGCCCAGTTCCTTGGCCAGCGAAATCGTCGCCTCCAACATCTTTTCGATGGGCTGCTTGACGGTCGTCAGCCCGTGCGAAGGCCAATGCGCCATTTCGATATCGTCGAAGCCGACGATCGAGAGGTCGTCCGGCACGTTGAGGCCCAGTTCCCGAACGCCGTCGAGAAAGCCTATGGCGAGAATGTCGTTGGCGCAGAACACGCCGTCGGGCATCTCTTCAAGATCACGTAGCTTGCAGGCGGCCTCGTAGCCGGCGTGGTAGCTGAACTGCCCCGCATCGATGACGGCAGGCACTGCAAGGCCGCGCTCGACCGCGCGTTCGCTGAAGCCGCGGTGACGGGCAACATTGGTCGAGGCATCCGCCAGCGCGGCGATGTAGGCCAGGCGCCGGTGGCCGGTGTCGGCCAGATAGTCGGCAATGCTGCGGCCGCCCAGGATGTTGTCGCAGGAGATGCCGAAAGCGTGGTCGTCGGCCGACAGCCGGTTGAAGAAGATCACCGGCGTGCCGGCGTTGCGGCACTCCTGCGCGGCTTCCGACGACAATGTTGCCGCGAGAATGATGGCGAGGTCGGGCTGGTAGTTGAGAAGAAGGCGCAGCGCCTGGTCGACCTCGCCCGACTGGTCGGCCGCGACCAGCATCACGTTCATGTCGATGGCGCGCAGCTCGGTGGTGAGCCGGGTGAGGACTTCCGGGTAGAACGGATTCTTGATGTCGGCGACGACCACGCCGACAATGCGCGTCTTCTTGGTGATGAGACTGCGCGCGAAGGGGTTTGGCGAATAGCCAATCTCCCTCGCGCGGTTCAACACCACGTCGCGCGTGCCCTTGGCGATCACCGCATCGGCGTGAAAAGCCCTGGAGACGGTCGAAACAGACATGCCGAGGTCGCGCGCCAGATCCTTCACGGTCAGGCGGGGTTTGCTGTTCTTGTTGCGGGCGATGACCGACATGAAAACTCCGTTGCGCTGCCTTAGGCCTCGTTGCGACCTCCGTAGCGGCGGACCCGGATGTTGGCCTGCTCGGCATGTCCGTAGAAACCCTCCAGGGCACACAGGCGCGAACAGTACTCGCCGATCATGGCGCTCGCTTCGTCGGTCAGGACGCGCTGATAGGTGCAGGTCTTGATGAACTTGCCAACCCACAAACCGCCAGTGTAGCGGGCCGCCTTCTTGGTCGGCAGCGTATGGTTGGTGCCGATGACCTTGTCGCCATAGGCGACATTCGTGCGCGGCCCCAAAAACAGCGCGCCGTAGTTGCGCATGTTGCCGAGGAAGTAGTCGGGATCGCGCGTCATCACCTGCACGTGCTCGGAGGCGATACGGTCGGCTTCCACAACCATTTCCTCGTAGGAATCGCATACGATCACCTCGCCGTAGTCAGCCCACGCCTTGGCGGCGATCTCGGCCGTCGGCAGGATTTTCAGCTGCCGCTCGATCTCCGCCATGGTGTCGCGCGCCAGCTTCGGCGAATTGGTCAGAAGCACCGCCGGGCTTGTCGGGCCATGTTCGGCCTGGCCGAGCAGGTCGGTCGCGCAGATCTCGCCGTCGACGCTGTCGTCGGCGATCACCAGCGTTTCGGTCGGACCGGCGAACAGATCGATCCCGATGCGCCCGTAGAGCTGGCGCTTGGCCTCGGCGACGAAGGCGTTGCCCGGACCGACAAGCATGTCGACGCGCCCGATGGTCTCGGTTCCGAGCGCCATGGCGCCAACGGCCTGGATGCCGCCCAAAACGTAGATCTCGTCGGCGCCACCCATGTGCATGGCGGCGACGATGGCCGGATGCGGCCCGCCTTGGAACGGCGGCGCGCAGGCGATGATCTTCTTCACGCCGGCGACCCTTGCCGTCACCACGCTCATGTGCGCGGAGGCGACCATCGGATATTTGCCGCCCGGCACGTAGCAGCCGACCGTGTCGACGGGAATGTTCTTGTGGCCAAGGACGACACCCGGCAGCGTTTCCACCTCGAGATCCTGCAGGCAGGCGCGCTGCTTCTCGGCGAAATTGCGGACCTGCGCCTGGGCGAAGCGAATGTCCTCCAGATCCCTTGCCGAGACTTTGGAGATGGCCTGTTCAATATCGCTGTCGGTCAGCCGGAAGCTCTGCGGCGACCATCTGTCGAAACGCTCCGACAGTTCCCGGACGGCGGCGTCGCCCCGCTTCTCGATATCGGCGAGGATCGTCTCGACGGTCGTTCGGACAACCGCGTCGCCCTGGGCGACAGCCTCGGGATCTCTGCCCCGCTTCAGAAAGGTCGGCATGTTCTCATCCTTGTCTTGGGTGGGATGGACGGCAGGGTGCCGTCCATCGATCGCATTGCTGGTCGTCAGGGCTTCACCGTCGGCTCGATCTTGGTGAGCTTGTATTCGTCGGCCGGGGCCTTGCACGACGAGCAGTTGATGCCGGGCGCGTCGGGCGCCTGCTTCACATCCGCCGGCAGCGGCTGGATGGCCGCTCCGGGCGTCGGCTTGCCCTCGAGCGCCGACTGTAGCGACAGTTCCGGCAGAAGCTCGGGATTGAAGACCTCGGTGACGAAGGATGAGGGCACCTTGTCGGACGGGAACACGTTGCAGCCGTCGGCGAAGGTGTCGCCCTTGCAAGGCTTGACCTGATCAGCCGGCACCCAGGGCAGCGGGTACTCGATGTTCATCGGCTTCAGGTCGCGCTTCTTGGTCAGGATCTCCATCATCAGCTTGAAGGCGTAGCCGGAGGTGGCGGGCGGCGAGCCGGCCGAGACGCCTTTGAGACCCATGCCCTGCATCTTCGGATCGGCAAGGCCGAGGCGGAAGCCGTCGGAGTTCTCGCCGGTCATCGGCACGAGCTTGTTGCCCTTGTCGAGCTGCGCTTGGATCGCACCGTATTCGCCGGCCTGGGCCCAGATGCCGTCGACGTCCGGATGCGCGGCGAGCGCCTTGGCCGTCTCCTGCTGCGTGGTGCGGTCATCCCAGTAGGAATAGTATTCCGCGACCACCTTGATGCCGGGATACTGGTTGAAGATGTGCATCGCGCCGTCGGTGTGGCGCTTATCGACCGAGTTGCCCGGAACGCCACGGCTCAGGAAGATGTTGCCCTTGCCGCCGAGGATGTTGACCAGCGCCTGGGCGCTGTTCTCGCCGAAACCAGCGGTGATGTAGCTGACGTTGTAGGCGCAGGGTTCGGTCACCGTCGCGTCATACATAAAGAAGAGCACGCCCTTCTGGCAGCCGCGATGGATGGTGCGGTTCAGCGCCGTCGACGAGATCGGGAAGCTGATGATGCCGTCGGCGCCATCCTGGATCATGCTCTCATAGGCCGAGATCTGCGCCTGCGGATCGGTGCCGGAGATGACCTCCTTCAGCTCCACGGTCTTGTCGTAAGGCGGCGTCTGCGCCAGCGCCTTGACGATGTTCGCGGCCTCCGACTGCCAGGAATTGCCGCTGTAGCTCAGCGACAGATAGACCTTGAGCTTCTTGTCCTGCGCGTCGGCATGGTCGATGACCGTCGCAACGCCCGCAGTTGTGGCAAGCGTCAGCGACGCGGCCAGTCCCAGTCTTCTTAACAGCTTCATTTCCATCAACCTCCCTTTGGATTTGGCCCTTTCAGGTGCCGGACCAGAGCTTGTGAGAACGTTCTCACAATTGGACAAAAAGTATCACACGCAGGCGCATGGTCATTTCCTTCGCGTCAGCAACCGATTTCCGATGTGGGTCAGGAACTCGCCCCGCAGCACCAGCAGCGCCCCGACGATGATCGCGCCCTCGATGATGGTGCGCCATCCCTCGCTGAGCCCGATGGCCGAGATCATCATGCCGAGCGTGGTCAGAAGGATTGCGCCGCCGACCGTACCGATGAAGGTTCCGCCGCCACCGAGGATCGAGGAGCCGCCGATCACGACGGCGGCTATCGAGGGCAGCATGTAGCTGTCGCCCATCCTGAGCGTCGCGCCGTTAGAGTAGCCGACCAGCATCATGCCGACGAAGCCGGCGCAAACGGCGCTGATCGCATAGGGCATGAGTTCGAGCCGGTTGACGTTGACGCCGGCGATGAGCGCGGCGTTCCTGTTGGTGCCGAGCGCGCGAAGCCGACGTCCTAGCGCGGTGAAGTTCTGCAGCAGCCAGCCGAGCAGGATGAAGGCGAGGGTGAAGTAGATGACCACCGGCACGCCGAGAAACCACGCCTTCATCAGCCATAACAGGGCCGATGGCGAACCGCCGCGCGGCGTGCCGCTAGTATAGCCGAGCGCCGCGGAGGCGATGACGATCGACGTCGCCATCGTCATGATGAAAGGCGGCACCTTTAGCCAGACGATACCGACGCCGCTCACCGCGCCGACCAGGGCACAGATGAGCAGGATGGCCGGCAGCATGTACCAGATGCCGGCGTCGTTCGTGCCGATCCAGTTCGTCGTCAAAACGCCGCCGAGCGTGATGAGCGCGGGTATCGACAGATCCAGTCCGCCGATCAGGATGACAAGCCCCTGCCCAAAGGAAAGGATGATCAGGAAGGATGCAAGGATCAGCACTGTGAGAACCTGGCTCCAGGAGCCGAGCGCCGGGCTGATGAAGCGCGAGCACAACACGAGCACGATGCTCAGTCCGAACACGACAAGTGTGTTCACCGTTTCGCGGTCCAGCTTCTGCCTGCCGCGCTGGTCGGAAGAGGCGTCGAAAGGCATCGCCATGTCCTTATGCGCGTTCACCGGGCGTCGTCCTTCTTGAGCAGGCGCGCCACCGCGTTGCCGAAGACGATCGCGAGCACCAGCACGAAGCCCTGGAAGATGCCGGTGTAGAAAGACGACACACCGCCCGAGAACAGCACTTTCTGCAAAAGCATGAGCGTGCCGGCGCCGAGGATCGAGCCGATAAGGCTGCCGCGGCCACCGCTGAGCGGTGTGCCGCCAAGCGCCACGGCGGCAAAGGTGAGCACCAGGAATGGAGTGCCCGCCGTCGGATTGCCGGTCGCGGTCTGGGCGCTCAGCATGAAGCCGGCGACGCCATAAAGGATGCCAGCGCCGACGAAGGCAGTGATGCGCACGCCCGATACGGCCACGCCGGAGTAACGGGCCGACTGCTCGTCGGCGCCGATCGCATAAAGGCCGATGCCGGTGTTCGTTCGCCGGAAGGCCAGCCACAGCACGGCGGCGGCAACCAGGAACAGACCGGCAATCGGAACGACACCGAAGAGCGTGTCGGTCAAGGTGTAGGTGACAAAGTCGGAGACCATGCCGCCGGGCGCGTCGAGGATGACGAGCGCCAGCCCCTGGCAGATGATCATCGTGCCGAGCGTCGCCGCGATGGTCTGGAGCCCGAGCCTGGCAACCAGAATGCCGTTGATCATGCCGACGATGGCGCCGATCGCGCAGCACATCAGCAGGCTGATCAGCGCTCCGCCCGGGCCGTCGAGCGGATAGACGGCCATCAGCACGTTGGTCAGCGAGACGACGCCCGCGACTGACAGGTCAAAGCCGCGACTGATGACGACCAGCGTCTCGCCCGCCGCCGCCAGCGCCAGCGGCGTCGAATTGTTGACGAGGTCGGTGAATGTGTAGACCGAGAGCGCATCGGGCTGCCAGAACGCGTAGAGCGCGTAGAGCAGGACGTAGATCAGCGCGACGATACCGGTGCCGCTGATGACGGCGCGCCAGAAAGGCGAGCGGCGAGGCGCTGGATTTGCCGCGATCGCGCTCATGCAGCCACTCCCTTCGCCGCACTCCGAGCGTGGCCGATCAGCGCGCCGACGATGGTCTGCTCGTCGATGGCGTCGCCCTGATATTCGGCAAAGATGCGGCCGCCGTAGAGCACGATACAGCGA
>NZ_RZQY01000730.1:0-2861 GCF_003998575.1 Mesorhizobium sp. M7A.F.Ca.CA.001.10.2.1
GCTCTACGGCTCCGGCCTGCGCATTTCCGAGGCGCTTGGCCTCGCCGGCGCCGATCTGGCGTCGGCGGCCGACACGGTGCTTCGCGTCACCGGCAAGGGCGGCAAGACGCGCCTGGTGCCGGTGCTGCCGGTGGCGCTCAGGGCGATCGCCGAATATCGCCGGCTCTGCCCCTACCATCTCGACCCCAAGGGCCTGTTGTTTCGCGGCGCCCGCGGCGGTCCGCTCAACCCGGCCATTGTCCAGCGCGACATGGCCAAGCTGCGCTCGGCGCTCAACCTGCCCGATACCGCGACGCCGCATGCGCTGCGCCATTCCTTCGCTACGCATCTGCTCGGCCGCGGCGGCGATTTGCGCACCATCCAGGAACTGCTCGGCCACGCCAGTCTGTCGACGACGCAGATCTACACCGGCGTCGACACCGCGAGGCTGCTCGAGATTTACGAATCAGCCCATCCACGGGCATGAACGCCAGTAGCGTCGCATAGTATCGGTGGCCAAACGTTCACCATTGGCCGAAAGCCTCCCCAACGTCGTCATCCCTGGGCGAAGCAGGAGCGAAGCTCCGTCGCGGAGACCCTGGGATCCATGCCGCGACCTTTGCCATGGAGTGCTGCGGAGCGGAATTCTGCACTGTTGCAGCGTTCCAGAGTCCCGGCATGGATCCTCGGGTCTGCGCCGCGTCGCTACGCTCCTTGCTCCGCCCATGGATGACGAAGAAATGGGCGTTTCCGCTAATCATTGAGTCATGAGCACCATCGACGTCCGCTGAGGGCGATAGCCGGTCGAAGACAATTTCGCAGTACCAATTAACCGTTTTGCCGCTTTTCGGTTCTAGGAATGGGATCATGAAACGCGTCATCGCCATCGCCGACCGTGCAGCTTCCGTGTCGCTGAAGCTGCTCGTCGCGCTCAACGTTCTGTTCTTCCTGTCGTTTCTCGCCGTACTGCTGTTCGCGGCCGGCAAGGCGCATGCCGAAATCCCGACCTGCACCGGCGCCGACATGCTGTCGGCCTTGCAGAAGAACGATCCGGCGACCTACCGCAAGATCGAAGCGGAAGCCGCCGCGACACCGAACGGCAAGGGCCTGTTGTGGAAGCTGGAAAAGCCCGGCGAGAAGCCGTCCTTCCTGTTCGGCACCATGCATATGACCGACCCGCGCGTCACCACGCTGCCTCCCGACGCGCAGAAAGCCTATGACGCCGCCGGCACCATCATCATCGAAACCACGGACGTGCTCGACAAGCAGAAGATGATGGTCGCGATGCTCAAGGAGCCGGACCTGATGATGTTCACTGATTCGACGACGCTGGCGTCGCTGCTGTCGCCCGACGATGCGGCGGCCATGAACGCCGCGCTCGACGCACGCGGCATTCCTCCGGCAACGGTTGCCAAGATGAAGCCGTGGATGCTCTCGGCCATGATGGCACTGCCGGCCTGCGAACTCGCCCGCCAGTCAGGCGGCGCCCCGGTGCTCGATGTCAGGCTGGCGGAAGGTGCAAAGGCTTCCGGCAAGCCGGTGGAAGGATTGGAGACTGCTGAAAGCCAGTTGCGCGCCATGGCCTCGCTGCCGCTGGCGTTTCACATGAAGGGCCTCGTCGACACGCTGAAGCTCGGCGATAAGATCAACGACATCAACGAAACCATGATCGTGCTCTACCAGCGCGGCGACACCGGAATGTTCTGGCCGCTGTTTCGCGTGGCCATGCCGGAGGGCACGGACGACCCCGCGGGCTATGCGGCGTTCGAGGAAACCATGATCACCAGCCGCAACAAGGTGATGGTCGAGCATGCCGAACCGATCCTTGCTAGGGGCAACGTCTTCATGGCGGTCGGCGCCCTCCACCTTCCCGGCCCCGAAGGCCTCGTCGAGGACTTCCGCAAGGCCGGTTACACCGTCACGCCTGTTGGACTTTAGCTACTTCAGTTTACTTCGCCAGGATCTGGGCCAGCATCGCCGGAACGATGATCCGGTGAAACGGCATGATGATCGCAAGATAGGCGCGCCCGAGCCAATTGTGCGTCTTGACGATCGTCGTCGCGGCCACCTCTTGCCGGCCCATGCCGAGATCCCTGACTTCGACCAGGACACGGAAATCGAGATGACGGTCGTCGAGGCCAAGCACAACCTTGCCGGGAAACTGGCTGATGAGCGGAAATATCCCGATCCGGCCTGACGGCAACACCGCAGCTTCCAGGCCCGTCTTCAGCCGGAACGGCTTGACGGCAAGGTTGCGCAGCGCCATGAGCCTGCCGACCCAGGGCGGCGTTCGCCCCAGGGCGCGTTCCGCCGCGCCGAGTGCCGTTAAAGAAAGACCCTGGGTGACCAGCACATAGCGGTCGGCGAACTGGGCTCCGGCGAGGGCAGTGCAGTGATTCGGGACAAACTCTGCCAGGGGATTCGTCACGGCAAAATCCTCCGAAAAGATCATAATAGGCACCAACTTGGCGCGTTGCATGGCGAAACGACGCCATTCCGGCGCCGGAACGGCGGGATTGTCCTTGTTTTTGGCGTTTTCCAACCCTAGCGTGAAACCAGTTCAATGATTGCGCGTTATATGGTGTTGATTGATATTTTTCATCCACGGAGGACACTTTTATGGCGAACGCACCGAATCCAAACGACCCGTTCAATCCCAACACCACCAACACCACCATCAAGCAGAGCGGTGGCGGCGGTAGTGGCTGGCTGATTGCGCTGGTCGTCGTTATTCTGGCGGTTGTCGCGTATTATATTTTCGGAAGAAGCGGTGAGCACCCGGCACCCGCCGAGCCGCCGGCGGCCAGCACACCGGCGCCCGCACCGGCACCGGCCGAACCGATGAAGCCGGCCGAACCCGCGCCAGCACCCGCGCCTGCTCC
>NZ_RZQY01000731.1:0-2854 GCF_003998575.1 Mesorhizobium sp. M7A.F.Ca.CA.001.10.2.1
ACCCTGGCTGGACCCAGCACGCGCGTCGACGCGGCATTTCTGCAGCGCATGAAGCGTCCGCTGCTCGAGGCGGCGGCCCGCGCCACCCGCGCCTTCGGCGAGGACGCCTCCATGCTCGAGCGGGCAAGCCTGGCAGCGGACGCCATGCCGTAGAACACGTCCTCGTTGGAAGCCCCGCTCAAGTCAATTTGACCAGGCCACAGCGGTTCTTGGCGCGGCCCGCCTCGTCATCATTGCTGGCGACAGGCGCCATCATGCCGGCGCCGGCAGCTGTCAGCCCGCGGCTCAGGTCACCGCGCCAGCAGGATGGTCGGAGTGTCGTGATAGGTGGTCTTCACCACTTCCCGGTAACCGCACTTCGCAGCCACCCTCAGCGACGCGCCGTTTTCCGGATCGATGATACAGACGGTCTTCTCGCGCCCGAAAATCTCTTCGCTCCACGCCAGGATGCGGCCAACCACCTCGGTGGCGAAGCCCGCCCCGTGCACGGCCGGAACCAGCGCCCACCCGGCCTCGGGAATGCCTTCGATCGATGGTTCCATGTCGCGCTTCAGGTCGTGAAACCCGGCCTCGCCGATGAAGCGTCCGGTCGCCTTCTCCTCGATCGCCCAGAAGCCATAGCCGAGCAGCGACCACAGGCCGGCGTGACGCAGGAAGCGCATCCAGCTTTCTTCGCGCGTGCGCGGTTTGCCGCCGATGAAGCGGGTGACGACGGGATCCGTCCACATCGCGGCATAGGTGTCGAAATCGTCCAGCCGGTGTGCCCGCAGGATGGTTCGCTTCGTTTCGATGACAGGAGCGCTGGTCGCTTGTGGTTTGTTCATGGGATCTGCCTCGCACGGATCGTCAGCGCTTAGCAAATCGCCGGTGCTGCGCAAGGGGCCAGGGCAACACGGCCCATCATCCAGCCACCGCTATGGGAATTTTGCGCGACGGTGCTATTTTTCACGGCAGGCTGATTCAACACCTGCCAGCGCGACCTTTTTTCAGGCGCTGGGCGGTGCCGTCAAACCCCAGGGAAAGAGCATGGACACCACCGATCTTGTGCTTGCGATCTTCCATCATCTGCTGGTGTTTTCGCTGGCGGGAATCATCGGCGCCGAATTCGTCCTGATCCGCGGCGATCTGGGCGCTGCAACGCTCAAGAGGCTCGCCGGCATCGACCGCCATTACGGCATCATTGCCACGCTGATCATCGTCGTCGGCATCGGCCGCGTCTTCTATGGCCTCAAGGGCTGGGAATTCTACGTCCACAATTGGGTGTTCTGGGCCAAGATAGCGGCGTTCGTCGTGGTCGGCCTGCTGTCGATCATCCCGACCGTCCGCTTCATATCCTGGAGCAGGCAGGCGAGCGGCAATGCCTCGTTTCAGGTGCCGGCGGCCGAGCTTGCGTCCGTGAAGACCTACATCCGCGCCGAAGCTTTCATCTTCCTGCTCATCCCGGTCTTCGCCGCGGCGATGGCGCGTGGCTACGGCTATTAGGATGGCGCCCATCAGCAGTTTGCCGTTTGAGTCCGGTTGCAATCTGTTAATTTGCGCTAGTTGTTGCTCCATCTGCAGGGTGTTGAGAGGACCCCGCGCAGCGGTTGGAGATTTACGTATTGGGAGGAGATCACGATGAGAAGATTTGTCACCACTCTGGCTGCTGCTGCGGCCGTCGCGCTTTATGGGTTCACTGCCGGCGCGCAGACCTATCCTGAACGCACCATCACCGTTGTGGTGCCGTTTGCAGCCGGCGGCCCGACCGACACGGTCACGCGCCTCGTCGCCGAAGCGATGTCGAAGGATCTCGGCCAGCAGGTCATCGTCGAAAATGTCGGCGGCGCCGGCGGCACGCTGGGTGCCGGCCGCGTCGCCAACGCCGAGCCGGACGGTTATACGCTGCTGCTCCATCATATCGGCATGGCGACAAGTGCGACGCTGTACAGAAAGCTCGCCTACGACACGCTGAACGCCTTCGAATATGTCGGCCTCGTCACCGAGGTGCCGATGACCATCGTCGGCCGCAAGGACCTGGAGCCCACCGACCTCAAGGGGCTGGTGGAGTACGCCAAGGCCAACAAGGATTCCATAACCGTCGCCAATGCCGGCATCGGTGCGGCCTCGCATCTATGCGGCATGCTGTTCATGAGCGCCATCAAGACGCCGCTGGTCACCGTGCCCTACAAGGGCACCGGCCCGGCCATGACCGATCTCCTCGGCGGCCAGGTCGACATCATGTGCGACCAGACGACCAACACCACCAAGCAGATCCAGGGCGGCACCATCAAGGCCTATGCCGTCACCTCGCCGGAACGCCTCGATGTGCTGAAGGACGTGCCGACGGCGGTGGAAGGCGGCCTTCCCGATGTGCAGGTCGGCATCTGGCATGGTCTCTATGCACCCAAGGGCACGCCGGCCGAGATCACCGAACGCCTGTCGAAATCGCTGCAGGTCGCGCTGAAGGACCAGAACGTCGCCGCCCGCTTCGCCGAACTCGGCACCAAGCCGTCGCTCGAGGCCGATGCCACGCCCGCCGCACTGAAGGCCAAGCTGGAAAGCGAGATCGCGCGCTGGAAGCCGATCATCGAAGCCGCCGGCCAGTACGCCGACTGAGGTTTGAATAGGGGCGCCACCAGCGCCCCTATTCCGCTCGGCATCGCTACCCCAGTGCGGGCTTGGAGAACCATCATGAAACCTTTCGCGATCGACAGGGCCAACGGCCTGTGCGCCGCCCTGTTCATCGGTTTCGGCGCATGGTTCGCGCTGCAATCGCTCGGTCTCGAAATCGGCACCGCCTTGCGCATGGGGCCAGGCTATTTTCCGCTGGTCCTGGCGATCGTGCTGATCCTGCTTGGCGCGGTCATTCTCGTCC
>NZ_RZQY01000732.1:0-2831 GCF_003998575.1 Mesorhizobium sp. M7A.F.Ca.CA.001.10.2.1
CATGATGACTTCGGGCTGCATGGCAGCCTTTTCACCACGCCCGGTAATGATCGAACGGGTCGAATCGTTGAGGATTTCGTTGACCACTTCGGCCATGAACGACTTGCCGTAGACCTTGCGCAGGTGCTGTACCGGCACCTTGCCTGGACGGAAGCCGTTGATGCGGACCTTGTTGCGGGCATCCGAAAGCCGCGCCATCAGCTTGGCTTCCATGTCACCGGCCGGCACGGTGATCTTGATCTCTCGCTTGAGACCGGAGTTGAGCGTTTCGGTGACCTGCATCGTAAAACCTTTGTTTTCACCAATGAGACTGCCACGGCCTCTGCCGTTCACAGCCTGCCGGTATATTCTTGCCGGGAATGGCTTTTGGTACGGAACCTGGCGATTTGACCGAAAACCCGGCTCAAACTCTCCCAAACTGCGTTCCAAAATGTGAATAAGTTCTTGTTTTTCCTACTTCTTATCACATTCTGCAGAAGCGGATCGTCGCGTCCCGTCACATTTGACACGCCTTTTGTCACAGGCGAGGCCAATTTTCAACAGTCTTCGCATCCCGGCGAATAACCAGCATTTGGACCTGACCACATCTTGTCCCTGACCTCTACATCTTGTCTCCGACATTGACAGAATGATGGCCACATGGGATTGCCGGTTCATGCGGATGTGGCGGAACTGGTAGACGCCCTGGATTTAGGTTCCAGTGCCGAAAGGCGTGGGGGTTCGAGTCCCTTCATCCGCACCACCCTTCGCTCTTCGAGCTTCGGTGGCGGGCCACCCGAATAGATGAAGGAGTGTCCTCCCGAAGCCTTGGCTAAGGAGGACCGGCGCCGTTCAGGCGGCGATCGGGTTGAGCTTCAGATGCTGGATCAGGATAATGGTCTTGGCGTCGATGATCCGGCCATCGGCGATGCCGGCCAGCGCCTCGTCGAGCGGCATTTCCAGAACCTCGATGTCCTCGCCCTCTTCTTGCGCGCCGCCGCCGGCCGAGATGCGGTCGGCGGGTGAATAGCGGGCGATGAAGAACCAGAGACGTTCGGTGACGCTGCCAGGGCTCATATAGGGCGAAAACAGCCGCTCGACGTTCTGCAGCCGGTAGCCGAGTTCTTCCTCCGCCTCCTTGCGGATGCAGGTTTCGGGATCGTTTTCGTCCAACAGGCCGGCACAGGCCTCGATCAGCGGCTCGCGGTGGCCGGTGACGTAGGCGGGATAGCGGAACTGGCGCACCAGAAGCACGGTCGAGCGCGAGGGATCGTAAGGCAGGATCACCGCGCCGTCACCGCGATCATAGGTCTGGCGAATTTGCGTCTCCCACTGCCCGTCGCGCCGGCGGTAGTCGAGGACGGTCTTCTTCAGGACGGCCCAGTCGTCGGAGAGGATTTCCTCCGAACGGACGCGAATACGATCTTCCATCGTGGTCTCCATGCAAAAGCGCGTCGCGCTTTATGCTCCTGTTTTATGCATGTCGCTCTCCCAAACCGGGCCACTTTTGGGCGCCATGCATTGCCGAGGCGTATCCGCGAACCGGCATTTCGGCAATCCCGTCAGTGATTGGTCCAGAACCCCTTTCACCGCCTCGTGTCTGGCGCAGGCGCCATCGGTCGCCTAAATAGCTGCGAACCCTCCCGGAGTTTCTCATGACAGCGTCGCTTTTCCAGTCGATCACCCTCGACGGCCTCACCTTCCCCAACCGCATCGCCGTCGCGCCGATGTGCCAGTATTCCGCCGACGACGGTTCGGCCAGTGACTGGCATCTCCATCACTGGATGAACCTCGCAATGTCCGGCGCCGGCATGGTCACGGTCGAGATGACCGATGTCGAGCGGCGCGGGCGTATCACCCATGGCTGCCTCGGCCTTTATTCCGAAGACAATGAGGCCGCCGCCCGCCGCGCACTGGACGCCGCACGACGCGTCGCCGCACCCGGCACGAAATTCGGCTCCCAACTCGCCCATGCCGGCCGCAAGGCTTCGAACCGCAAGCCGTGGGAAGGCGGCGGGCCACTGCAGCCAAATGAGGATCCCTGGCAGACCGTCTCCGCCTCGGTCATCCCCTACGACACCGGTTGGAACGTGCCGCACGCGCTGGAGGACGAGGAGATCCTGCAACTGATCGAGCGCTTCGCCGAAGCCGCAAGGCGGGCCGAACGCGCCGGCTTCGATTTCATCGAACTGCATGCCGCGCATGGCTATCTGATCTTCCAGTTCCTGTCGCCCTTGTCCAACCAGCGCACGGACCGCTGGGGCGGCTCGCTGGAAAACCGCATGCGTCTTGTCGTCGAGATCGCCAAGGCGGTGCGCAAGGCTACGCCAAAGCTGATGCTCGGCGCGCGGCTGTCGGTGATGGATTGGGTCGATGGCGGCTTCGACGTGGCGGACGCGATCGAAGTGGCCAAAGCGCTCAAGGACGAGGGCGTTGCCTATCTCTGCTGCTCGAGCGGCGGCAATTCGCCGTTGCAGAAATTGCCCACCGGCCCCGGCTATCAGGTGCATCTGGCGGAAGCGGTGCGCAAGGGTGCTGATATTCCGACCCGTGCCGTCGGCCTGATCGACGACCCCAAGCAGGCCGAAGCGATCCTCACCGAGGGCCGCGCCGACATGGTGGCGCTGGCGCGGGCCTTCCTGGCTGATCCGCGCTGGGGATGGCGTGCGGCGGCCACATTCAGCGAAACGATCCACCCGGCGCCGCAGCTTGCCCGTTCGGTGACCACGATGCAGCATTGGATGAAGGCGACGGGCTGAACGGTCCGCGCTCCCGACACGCGCGCCCTCCTGCCTCCAGACGGCCTGACGGTGCTCCGCTGCTATTCCGTCCGCAAGCTGTTGGCGTGGAGT
>NZ_RZQY01000733.1:0-2830 GCF_003998575.1 Mesorhizobium sp. M7A.F.Ca.CA.001.10.2.1
GATTTCGACATGCGGATCGGCGAGTCTGGTGCAACCCTCCGGCGAGGTCACTTCGAGCTTCTCGAAAGTCAGGCTGCCATTGACGTTTTGGCCGAAGGCAATGCGCTTTTCCGTGTCATGCAGCGCATCGGTTTCATCGAGCGCGATGCGGAAATCGGCCACGCGCATCAGCGTGGCGCGCCAATCGGCGATGCTGCCGATGTTGTTGATGAACCAGCGCAAGGAAGAGTGGACCTGGTTGAAGGCGCCGACCGCCATCATCAGCCCGCCAAAGCTGATATCACCTGAGAAATAGACCGGCGAAGCGACCAGTATGGGCGCCACGACGGTGATCCAGCCATAGGTGTCGGTCACCCAGGACAGGTTGATCTGGGCGGTGTAGATGCGCCGCATGGCGCCCAGCACCGTGCCGAGATCGAGTTCGAGCCGCCGCCTTGCGTCGGCCTCGCCGTGATACAACGCAATGGCATCGACGTTCTCGTTGACGCGCACCATCGAGGAGCGCAGCTCGGCTTCGCGTGTATAGCGGTCGCTGTTCAGGCGGATGAGCGGGCGCCCGACCAGCCAGCTCAGCCAGGAGGCGATGCCGGCGTAAAGGATAGCGGCCCAGACCATGTAGCCCGGTATGGCCAGCGAGGTCCCGCCGATGTGGAACACGAAGCCCGAGGACAGCTCCCACAGCACCCCGACGAAGGACACGAGCAGAATGCACGACTGCAGCAGCCCGACGCCGAGATCGGTTGACAGGTCGGACAGATGCGCGGCGTCCTGCTGCATGCGCTGGTCGGGATTGACGCCGATGGCGCCGGCATTGGCCAACCGGAAGGCGCGCGCCGGCCGCATCCACTGATCGATCAGATCCAGCGTCAGCGCCTCGCGCAGTTTGAGCCTGATCATCTGGTTGAGCCAGGTCTGGCCGATATTGAGCACCAGCAGCCCGCCGGCGATCATCGCGAAGACGAGGAGCTGGTGCAGGAAGGCCGCCATGTCGCGGCGCGAAAGCGCATCGTAGAAAGGCTGGTTCCAGCGGTTGAGCAGAACCTGGCCGATCGACGTTGCGATGATCACGGCCATGATGCCGACCGATGTCCACAGCAACCATTTGCGAACCGGCGATCGCGCCAGTGCCCGCCGGATCGTCGCCACCTGATCGCGCAGGCTGCTGGCTTCAACCGCCACGGCAACCGGATGAACGGCGGCGGCATTGTCCGGTTGATCAGCCATGGCCGAGGTCCTTGCGTCAGTGCTGAAACCGGATGGAGAAACTTGACAGGCGTTTGTATGGGCTGCCGGATGGGCTGTCGGTCCGCTTGCGACAGATAGGCAGGGAAACGAGGTCAGGCACGTTTGCCGTGATCACGAAGCCGTCACCCGCGCAGCCGAGGGCTTGGCATCGGCTTTGCGACGGCCAAGCCGGGTGGCGCCATGCGGCGACAGCACCGGCACGAAGACGCGGCGCGAGGCGCGCTGGACGACGGGCACGCCTTGATAGAGCCGTTTCTGCGCCTCGACGACGATGACGCCGGAAAAGATCGGCCACAGCCGCCGGCCGGCGCGCTCCAGCACATTGTGGAAGCGCATCATGAAACGGCGCTTCGACGGCGGAAAGAACAGCGCATCGGACCAGGCGGCGGGCGTAAAATTGGCCTCGCGCAGCAATTCGGTGAGCTGGCCGCGCGAAAAGGGCCGGCCATTGCCGAATGGGGTGTGCTCGAAGCGCGCCCAGACACCGCGCCGGTTGGGCACGACGATGACCACCCGGCCAGCCGGCGACAGCACGCGCCAGATCTCGTTCAGCGTCTCACGCGGGTTCTCGACATGTTCGAGCGAATGGACGAGCAGCATGCGGTCGATGCAGGAATCGACCAGCGGCAGTTCCTCGTCGAAGACCAGTGCCGTCGCCGTCGGCCCTGTCGCCGGCCACACCACCGCGCCTTGCGTTGCCGGCATGAAGGCAAAGACCCGCTCGGCATCGGTGCCGAACCGCTCCAGCCAGGGCAAGGTGTAACCCAGACCAACCAGCCGCTCGTTGGGCACGACCGCCCATATCGACGACAACGCCATGGTGATCGAACGCTCGGCGAACCGGCCGAGCGTTGTCGAATAGAAGGAGCGAAGATCGACGATGTCGGAATGCATGGCAGGGATGTAGCCGTGATATCGGCGGGTTTCAACAAAAGGCCGCGACGACCCGACATTCCGAGATGTCATTCGACATCCGGGATGACATCCACGCGCCGGCGCCCTATGTCTGCGGCCATAAACGGAGAGATGCGATGCCGGTCGAAATCGAACAGTTCATGTGCCGCAGCGACAATTTCGGCGTGCTGGTGCATGATCCCAAAAGCGGCCAGACCGCGATCATCGACGCGCCCGAGGAAGCGCCTATCCTGGCAGCGATAAAGCGCACCGGCTGGACGCCGACGACGATCCTGACCACGCATCATCACATGGATCACGTCGAGGCCAATCTGGCGCTGAAGGAGCGCTTCAAGCTGCGCATCGTCGGCCCGGAAGCGGAAAAGGCCAAGATCCCCGGCATCGACGAGACCGTCGAAGACGGCTCGGTTCTCCATCTTGGCGATGAAAAGATCGAAGTCATCGCCACGCCCGGCCACACCGCCGGCCACGTTTCCTACTATTTGCCGGTTTCGGGTGTGGCGTTCACCGCCGACACGCTGTTTGCGCTGGGTTGCGGACGGCTGTTCGAATGCAAGCCGCCGGTGATGTATGAATCGCTGAAGAAGCTGGCTGCACTTCCGGCTGAAACGGCCATCTATTGCGGCCACGAATATACGCTCTCCAACGCCCGTTTCGCGCTGACCGTCGA
>NZ_RZQY01000734.1:0-2827 GCF_003998575.1 Mesorhizobium sp. M7A.F.Ca.CA.001.10.2.1
GCCGAGCAGCGTCGGAACTTCGCCCAGCCAGAAGAAGCCGATCAGCGCGGACATCGGCGAGACCAGATAGAGGAAGTTGGAGGCACGTGCGGCGGGCAGACGCGACAGCGCGGTCGCCCAGGCGGCATAGGCGATCAGGCTGGGCACGATGCCAAGAAAGATGACGGCGCCGAGGCCTGCTGCGTCGGCAACCGCCGCCTGCGAAAAGGCCGACGGCAGGAAGGGTGCCAGGCATAGTGCGCCGAGCACCATGTTCGAAGCGGAGATGGTCAACGGATGATGGCGGGCAAACAGCGGCTTCTGGACGATGGTGTTGACGGCCGAGCACAAGGCCGAACCAAGCACCAGAAGAGCACCGGTGTTAAAAGACAGTCCATTCTCGTCGGCCATGGCGATGACGCCAATGCCGGCGAAGGAAATCACCGTACCGGCCCAGGCCATGCCCGAAAAGCGCTCGCCCAGCAGGACCATCGCCATGATGGCGGTGAAGATCGGGCTGACATTGATGATGAAGCCGGCGGCACCGGCAGAGACGGTCAGTTCGCCGAAATTGAGCATGACGGTGTAGAGCGCGACGAAGATGGCGCCGCCAAAGACCAGGCGCCACACTTCGTCGAGCCTTGGCAGCGCCGGGCGCTTGATGGCCAGGAAGATCGCCGCCGGCACCGCGGCGATGGCAAAGCGCAACGCGCCGAGTTCCAGCGGTCCGAAGGCAGCGAGACCGGCGCGGATCGCCGGAAAGGCGGAGGCCCAACCAACCACCGTCAGCGCGACAGCAATGGCTGCCGTGGTGTCCATCCGCTGTGTCGAATTCAACGTGCCCGTCATTGCATTCATCTCACTGCCCTCGCATTCTTCGGTCCTGAAAGGCAGAAAACGCCATTCCAGGCCAGTTGACAAACGACCAAATCGAGGATCACCTGTGACTATGGATCACAACTCGGACACAATGGTACCGCTCGAAACACTGCGCGCCTTCGATGCGGCGGCGCGGACAGGCAGCTTTTCGGCGGCCGCCGAAAAGCTCAACATCACCCATGGCGCCGTCAGCCGGCAGATCGCCAAGCTCGAGGACTGGCTGGGATTGAAAGTCTTCGACCGTGGGGCGCGCGGCGTCTCGCTGACGATCGAGGGCAACCGGCTGCATCTGCGCACGGCGGAAGCCTTTGCGCTGATATCGACCCATTCCGACCGCTGGGTCGAGCCGCGTGGCACGGCGGTGGTGCGGCTGACCTCGATCCCCTCGGTCAGCGGGCTGTGGCTGATGCCTCGCATGGCGGCTCTGGAGAACAATCCCTCGAAGCTGCGCATCGTGCTCGATGTCGATATCCGCCAGGCCGACCTTGCCGATGAGGGCATCGATCTCTCCATCCGCTGTGGACGCGGCGGCATTCCGGGCCGCGTCTCGGTGCAGCTTTTCGAGGAACATGTCTTCCCCGTCGCGTCACCCGAGCTTGCCCGCGAGATCGGCCGCGGCGACCCTGCCCGGCTGCTCAAATATCCGCTGATCAACGATTCCGACGCGTCTGCCTGGCGCGCCTGGTTTGCCGCGCAAGGCATGGATTATCGCCCGCGCCCGCAGGACCGTCGCTTCGAGGACTACAATCTGGTGCTCGACGCCGCCGCCTATGGGCTTGGCATCGCGCTGGCACGCCCACCCCTGACCGGACATCAATTGCAATCGGGCCGCATCACCCCCGTCGATGAGCGCACCGCGCTCAATCCGGTGTCCTACTGGCTCGACCGGCCGATCGGCCGGCCGCGCGCCGCAGCCGCCGACCTCGCCCGCCGCATCGCGGCGGAGGCCGGGCTGGCGCCGGAAAAGATCGAGGCGTTCATCGAAGCCGAGCGATAGGCCTTCCGCCGGGCATATATCGAGAACCAGCCGATTCGAAGCTCAGCGAAGCAACAACAGAACGAACCCAAGGATCACGGTTCCCAGCAAACCGGCCACTATCGAAACAAAGCCGACCTTCACCAGCAAGTGCTCAGGGTTCGGCGCCGCACCATGGGATTGATTGGCCGGCCTGTGCCTGCCCGCCAATGCACCCAAAGCGGCAGCGTTGCGCGGGACTGGAGCCTGCGGCGGGATAAGCGACAGCAATGACAGCCCCGCAACCCTGGCAGGAGCATTATCATTGGCCGTTGTCGGAGGCGGCAAGAAGGCTCGCGGCGTTTCGGCTTCGGGTTTTGCCTTTCTCGCCGCGATCGTTGCCAACGCCGCCTCTTCGCCCGTCTCAAGTTGGGCAAGATAGGCATCGACGATGCCAGCCGATGCGATCTGCTGCGATTTGACGGCCATTGGCGCGGCCGGCAAAGTCAACAGCGCTGGCGCTGTCTGTTGTGCGAGCAGAGACGGCGCCGGCGGTTGGACCAGCGCCTTGACCAGTGCCGTCATGACTGGATCGGCCTGCCCCGAGGGCACGGCCTGCGGCGTCATCACTTCCCTGAGCAAGGCGGGAAGACGAGTGGAGGAAATGTCCATTGCGGCCCACCAACACCATTTTTCCGCCTCACAATAAGCGTTCAGCATTGTCTCAGGCTTGTCGCATGCTTGACCTCGCCGGGAATTTATGGCGATGAAATCCTCATGAACCCTGGCGTCCCCGCATGATGAACCGTTTCGAAGGCCCCGGCGGCAAGGAAGCCCGCATCCGCTATCTGGATGGCGACTTCCAGGTTACCAGTCCCGGCGCGTTCGTGCGTTGCGCGGTGACAGGCGAAAGCATTCCGCTCGACGAGTTGAAATACTGGAGCGTCGCCAGGCAGGAGCCGTACATCAGCGCCACCGCCTCGCTGCGCCGCGAAATCGAGATGCATCCGGAGC
>NZ_RZQY01000735.1:0-2821 GCF_003998575.1 Mesorhizobium sp. M7A.F.Ca.CA.001.10.2.1
GGCGCAGGCCGCTCGATCGCGGCTGGTTGTCGCCGGCGGTGGCGAGGCCGGCCACGATGGCCGGCAGCTGGACGACGAAACGCGCGCCTCTCGGGAGCACTTCCTCGAACCAGACATTGCCATTGTGCCGCTCGATGATCGATTTCGAGATCGACAGGCCGATGCCGGTGCCGACGCCGACCGGCTTGGTGGTGAAATAGGATTCGAAGATGCGGCCGCGGATCGCTTCCGGCACGCCGGGCCCATTGTCCTCGACCGAGAAGCAGGGATGACCGCGGTCGCTGCGGAACGTCCGCACCTTGATCAGCCGGTCACCGGCAATGCCAGCCAAGGCGTGCTGGCTGTTGATGAGGAAGTTGGCCGCTACCTGCGTCACATGGTCGGCGTCGGCCATGGCCAGCAGCGGGCCGGCGGCGAAATCGGTGTCGATGACGATGCCGCTTGAGCGCGCGCCATAGGCGGTCACTTCGAGTGCCGACCGGATCACCTGGTTGAGGTCGGTCTCGGCCTGTGCCGCGGGATGGAGGCGGACCATCGACAGGAAGCTCTTGACGATGCGGCCGCAGCGCTCGGCCGCGGCGCGGACTTTCTCGGCGCGCACCTTGGTCTGCGGATCGGAAGCGAATTCGTGCAGCAGCGTCGATTGCGCCACAACCACGGCCAGCGGATTGTTGAGTTCGTGCGACACGCCGGCCAGCAACGAACCCATTGCCGCCATCTTCTCGTTCTGGTGCAGCTTCTCGCGCTGCCGGCCGATTTCTTCCTCGGCACGCAATTTGTCGCGCAGGTCGCGGATGGAGCCGAAGATCAGGCGGCGGTCGGCGACCCGCATCTCGGTCGCCGTCAGCTCGATCGGGAACACTTCGCCGGCGGCATTCTGGGTCACCGTCTCGAGCCGCTGGCCGACCATCGGCGCGCCGCGGCCGGACATGTATTCGGCCCCTGAGGCATAGCCCTTGCGGTAGTAGATCGGCACGATCGTATCGAGCAGGTCCTTGCCGAGGATGTCGCTGCGCTGGAAGCCGAACATCTTCTCGGCGGCCGGATTGAATTCGATGATCGAGCCGGTCTCGTCGATGACGACGATAGCGTCGAGCGAGGCCTGCAGCATGGTGCGGCGAATGACCTCGCTGGCGTGGGCGTCGGAGGGCGAGCGCTCGATGGCGTCGCCGATGGCCAGCGCGATGATGTGCAGGGTCGCCTCTTCCTCGTCCGTCCATGCACGCTCGTTGACGCAGTCATTGACTGCCAGCGTCCCCCAGAGATGGCCATGCGCAAATACCGACACCGACAGAAACGACTTGATGTGCTGTTTTTCGAAGTCGGCCCTCAGGAAGCCTTCAAGGTCGCGCGTATGCCCGGCGAACACCTTGCCTTGCCTCTCGTCCTCGGCCAGCCGCTCCAGCAGCGGGTCCGAATTGACGATCGATTGCATGATGACGGTCGGCGACGCCAGTTCGCCGCCGAAAAGAGGGTCGATCCAGTAGGCTGCGACGGATTGGGCGAAGCCCTGGCCGGGCAGCTCGCGCAAGCGAAACAGGATGCCGCGCTGGCAATCCATGGCCCGGCAGAGCGTTTCCAGTATGCCGTCTATCTCGCGCTGCCAGTCGCCGGCCTCGCGCAGCCGGCGAACGACACGCACGGCCGCCATCGCCGCGCCCTGCCTGAACCCTTGCATATCGGTGCTTGCTGCTTCAGCGATCATCTTGTGCTGTCATTCCGGAGTCGCGCCAATTCGGAGTCGTGCCAATTCTGGCTGGCGAGCAACCGAATCCTTCTGGCCCGGTGCTCAGTTGCCGTCGCCGGTCGGCAGCGAGAAGATATAGCCCTCGCCGCGCACCGTGCGCAGGAATTTCGGATTGGCGGGATCGGCCTCGATCTTCTTACGCAGCCGCATGATGCGAATGTCGACGGCGCGTGACGATTCCGGATCTTCGGTGAAGCCAATCGCCTCGGAGATCGCGGCGCGGGTTAGCAGCCGATTGGCGCGGGTGAGGAAAATCTCCAGCACGTCGAACTCACTCTTGGCCATGTCGATCACCGCGCCATTGGCGCCGGTGACCAGCCTGCCGTCGAGGTCGGCCTGGAAGGGACCGAAGGCAACGGAACGGCGATCCGTCCCGGCCTTCTTGTCCTGGAGCTCCTTCGGCTGGGGAACGCGGCGCAACACGCTGCGCACCCTGGCCAGCACTTCGCGCAATTCGTAGGGCTTGACGATGTAATCGTCGGCACCGAGTTCCAGCCCGACGATGCGGTCGAGCGCGGTGCCGGCCGCTGTCGCATAGATGATGCCGATCGGCAGTTTCGAACGCAGCCAGCGGCCGAGCGAGAGGCCGTCCTCGCCCGGCATGGCGATGTCGAGAATGGCGAGATGGAACGATTGCGTTTCAACGAGGCTGCGCGCAGCGGCAGCACTTTCGGCGGTGGCCACCTCATAGCCGGCGGCGCCAAGATATTCGGCGACCGCGTCCCGTAGATCGGGCTCGTCCTCGACGATGACAATTCTTGCCCGCACGATGCTTTCGCTCCCACTTTCAGTGGAAAGTAGATTGGGTATAAACATCATGTCCAGCACTCATATCCGGGTTGCTAGGGAACGGTTGGAAAACATGGCTGCACGATCCGTCATTGCGCTCGTTTCGGTAGCCGAAGTGGTGGCGACCGAACTCGCCGACCATCTCGAGCGGCGCGGTCACGATGTGCATCAGGCGCGCCAGCCCTGGGAGGCCGAATCGCTGTTGTCGGGAAAGGGCATCGACGTCGTCGTCGTCGGCGACAGTCTCAGCCAGGCGGAGGGGCGGGACCTGCTCCGGCGTTATGG
>NZ_RZQY01000736.1:0-2816 GCF_003998575.1 Mesorhizobium sp. M7A.F.Ca.CA.001.10.2.1
GTCATGGCGCAGGTCCGGCAGATCGCCATAGAGCCAGTCGTCCTCGAGGTCGATGTGGCAGCCATGGCTGGCGGACAGGAAAGCTTCGCGCACCGGTGCCGGCAAAGCCTGATCGGCGCCGATCTCATGGCGGGCCCGCATGTCGGAAAGCTGGTAGCTGCGCCATGTCCAGTGCGCGGCGGTGGCGTCCCTGGTTCGCACGCCCTCAGCGGTGAAATGATAGATGAAGAACAATCCGTGCTCGTCGGGCAGGTAGGGCGACAGGTCGGTGCCTTCCGGGGCGAGAGTGATATCCATGGGCGGTGCCAGATGCATGTTCCGAAATGGCACCGCACGGCGGCTGCCTGGCCTTGATTTCTAGCACGAGCGAACCCGGTTCGGTGTGACGGTTTCTTGACAGCCGATCACGGTCTGTCGATCACCCACGTCAATCCGGTGGTGACGCCTTCGCCACCCCGGATTGTGCCCCGGTCAGTGCTTCGGGCCGAAGCCGGGGTAGGGCTTGAGGGGCACGATTGCGGCAATGTCCATCATGCCGGCCTTGACCAGCGGCAAGGTGGCGAGATGGCCGCGAACCTCTGCATCATCGGCGGCTTCGAGCATCATGCCGCTGCCCGGGATGTCGCCTCGGTTCCACACCTGGCGTACCGCGCCTTCGGCATAGAGCGTGCGCCGCTGTTCGGCTTCGCCGGGCAGAAGCGGAGCGAAATCGGCATCGGCAAATTTTTCGGTGTTGCGGGTGAGAAGGGCAAAGAACTGCATGGCGGTCTGCTTTGGTTGGATGGCCGAACTATCGCTCCCGCTGGTCAGACTGTCTAAGACTGGTTAGGCTAAAGTTGAGACCTCGGGGGACTGGAGCCTGGAGAAAAAATGTTCGACCTGCGCCAGATCAGGTATTTCGTCACCGTCGCCGAAACCGGCAATGTCGGGCGCGCCGCCGAGATGCTGCATATTTCCCAGTCGCCACTCAGCCGGCAGATCATCCAGCTCGAGGAGCAGTTGGGTGTTTCCCTCTTTGAAAGATCGAAGCAGCGGGTCCATCTCAACGCCGAGGGGCGCGCCTTCCTCACCGAGGCCCGCGCCCTGCTGTCCAGTGCGCGACGTTTGGAGGAGTTCGGCCGAAACCTGGCCAGCGGCGCCGTCGGTCGGCTCGCCATCGGCTATGTCGAAGGCGCCGTTCATGCCGGGCTTGTCGCCGGGATGCTGCGCCAGTTCCGTCGCGACCGGCCGGATTTCCACTTGCAACTGAGAAGCCTGCGTTCGGCGGCGCAGTTGGAAGGGCTACGGCAGCGGTCGCTGGATCTGGGCTTTGTCTACTCGCCGCCACCTGATGACGACCCGGATGTCGCCGCCATGGCGCTGCGGCATGAGCCGCTGGTGCTGGCGATCCCCGAAGATGATCCGCTTGTTCAAATACCAGAGGTTGGGCCGCATCACCTTGACGGTCGCACCTGGATCACCGTCGTGCGCCAGCCGGACGACACCAATCGCGGCCAGTTCCTTGCCGCCTGCGCCAAAGCCGGCTTTTTGCCCGACATCGCCTATGAAACGGCGGATCCGCTAACCTCGCTTGGCCTTGTCAGCGCAGGTCTCGGCCTGGCGACGGTGCAAGCCAGCCTGCGTTCCGCTGCGCCGCCGCGGATCGTGTTTCGCGACCTGCCGTGGTTCGACCGCACGGTTTCACTCCATCTCGCCTGGCGGCGTCAAGACCGGCGGGCGGTGATTGCCGATTTGCGGCAGGCTGCGGAGGAAGAGGGCAGTAGGGCAGTAGGGCAGTAGGGCAGTAGGGCAGGACACTCCAGGCAATTCACATACTGCCTTACTGCCGTATTTTCTTACTCCCCTACATTTTGTCGATCACCGACTGCACGCCCTCGGTCGGAGCATCGACGGACGATCCTGCCACCATGATGGCGGCGACGATCGCTTCAGGGTCGTCGACGACCAGCGGCTTGACCCGCTGTGCGGTGTGGATGAAGCCTTCGGCGGCCATGTGATCGAGCAACGCCAGCATCGGATCCCAAAATCCTTTGACATTGGCGAAGACGATCGGCTTGCGATGATGGCCAAGCTGCCCCCAGGTCATGATCTCGACGATCTCCTCGACCGTGCCGATCCCGCCCGGCAGCGCCACAAAGGCGTCGGATTTCTCGAACATCCTGTGCTTGCGCTCGTGCATGTTGTCGGTGATGAAGAGTTCATCGAGCCGGTCAAGCGCGGTTTCGCTCGCTTCCTTGTTGATCAGGAAGCGCGGAATGATGCCCGTTACCTTGCCGCCGGCCTTGAGCGCGCCTTCGGCGACAGCACCCATAATGCCCTTGGTGCCGCCGCCATAGACCAGCCGCAGTCCCGCTTTGGCAATCGAGCGTCCGAGCAGGTGTCCGGCCTTGATATAGGTTTCATCGCGGCCCGGAGACGAGCCGCAATAGACGCAGACGGATCGAATCGTGTTCATGCCGATGATTGGTGATTGGGTCTGAAAGCCGGGTCAAGCCCCAAGAGTTAACAAGTCCGGGCTTTTTCTTGTCGGTATTGGTAAAACAGGCTAGACCGGCGTTAGGTGGCTAAGGGGTAGGGAAGTATGGCGATTAATCCACTGAAGGCGTTTCTGTTCGCGGCGGGTGGGACCGTCGCGGCCGCGGGAACCGCCTATGTATCGGGCGCACTCGACCCGTATCTCAATCCCACGCCGCCGGCGCAAGTGGCGGCGCAGACGCCGCCCGCAGCGCCAAAATCGGCCGATCCCGGCACCGAAGCGCGGCTGCCCGCCGCGGAGGTCCCTGCGGCTCCCGCCGCGGTGCCCCAGGCAACGGCAC
>NZ_RZQY01000737.1:0-2809 GCF_003998575.1 Mesorhizobium sp. M7A.F.Ca.CA.001.10.2.1
CGCCGACACCGTCGACCATGCCGATGCCGAGACCGCCGAAGACCAGCGTCGCCACCTTGTCCGGATCGGACAGCGCCATGAACGCCGCGATGCGCGCGCCCATCGAATAACCCATGACATGAGCGCGCCCGATGCCGAGATGGCCGAGCAAGGCAGCGGCATCGGAAGCCATCTTGACCGGCGCGTAGTCGGCCTCCTCATAGCTCTTGGACGACGAGCCGTGGCCGCGATTGTCGAAGGCGATGGCGCGGTAACCGGCGTCGTTCAGCGTCTTGAACCAGCCGGGCGACACCCAGTTGACATAATGGCTCGAGGCGAAGCCATGGATCATCAGCACCGGATCGCCCTCGCCCGATGCCGGCTGGCGGTCGAGGAAGGTAAGCTCGAAGCCGTCCTGGGTGGAAGACTGCATCTGCGATCCCGCCTGTGTGCTCAACCGCCACCGCCATTGGGTGCATCGCCATTGTCGGCTGGTGGCATGCCGGGGCCGGATACCGTGCCCACGGCCGGATGGCGCAAAAGGTCGCCATACTCGATGCCGTTCCTGGCGGCAGTGCCGGCCTTGAGCTCGAGCACGAAGCGCACCGGTACGCCGGGCGAAACGACGGCGTCCGATTGCGGCTCGCCGTGCTTGACCGCCCGGATCTTGCCATCCTGGCCGACGAAAATCAGATCAAGCGGCATTGGCGTGTTGTGCATCCAGAAGCCAACCTGCTGCTGGACCTCGAAGACGAACAGCATGCCGTGGTTGTCCGCCATGTCCTGGCGGTACATCAAGCCGGCCTCGCGCTCCGCGGCGGTGTCGGCGACTTCGATGGAAAAAGAGCGATCACCGCCTTTCGTCACCACGACCAATGGCGCCGGATCGGCTGGAAGGATCATCGCCCGGCTGTCCGCCGAGGTCGGCTTTTCGGAATAGAAGTAACCACCGGCGGCGGCGATGAAGGCAATCGCGCACATCGCGCCCGCGGTCAGCCAGTTCCTGTAAGCCATTCGAAATCCTCGGCCGGAAACGCCCTAGTGCGAGACCGGCAAGGTCCCCATATCGGGGTGAATTTCGGCGGCCATAAGGCCTTTGTCGCCGCGTCCGAAACGAACCAGCACGACCTGCCCCGGCCGAAGCTCGGTGATACCGTAACGGCGCAAGGTCTCCATATGGACGAAGATGTCCTCGGTGCCCTCGCCGCGGGTGAGAAAACCAAACCCCTTGGTGCGGTTGAACCATTTCACCAGGGCGCGTTCGAGACCGCTCTCCGGCGTCACCGCGACATGGGTGCGCTGCTCCTGCATCTCGGCCGGGTGGACCGCGGTGGTGACGTCCATAGAGAGCACCCGGAAGGCCTGCAATCCGCGGTCGCCATGTTTGACGAGGCAGACCACGCGTGCGCCCTCCAGGGCCGTCTGAAAGCCATCCCTTCGAAGACATGTCACATGGAGGAGGATATCGCCGGAAATGCCGTCATCCGGCAAAATGAAACCATAGCCCTTGGCCACATCGAACCACTTGATGGCGCCGGCTATTTCGAGCAAGTCCGCGGCATCGCCGCCTTCGTCACGCTGCAAGGCGTCGCCGAGGGGTCCGTCCCGCCCCGTCAAAGAGGCCTTTTCCCCCATAAGAATGCCCCCTTTTTTCAAGAACACCGCAACTGATTCTTGCCAACAGATTAACACTGCGGCTTCCGGTCTGTGCAAGACCTGCCGTGCCTTTTTTCACGGTTCATTTGGGCAATACCGGATTTGTTCTTTGCCGGCATTGCGCACCGCCGCACGATTGCCCTTTGACAGGGCCGACCCTATGTTGCGCCGCAACGCAATTTATCGAGGAAATCACATGCGCTATCTGCACACCATGATCCGCGTCACCGACGTCGATGCCTCGCTCGACTTCTACTGCAACAAGCTCGGCCTCAAGGAAGTGCGCCGCTACGAAAACGAGCAAGGCCGCTTCACGCTGATCTTCCTCGCGGCCTCCGAAGACGAGCAAAGCGGCATCGCCGACAAGGCACCGCTGATCGAACTGACCTACAATTGGGATCCGGAAGACTACAAGGGCGGACGCAATTTCGGCCACCTCGCTTATGAGGTCGACGACATCTACGCCACCTGCCAGCATCTGATGGACAATGGCGTCATCATCAACCGGCCGCCGCGCGACGGCAACATGGCTTTCGTCAAGTCGCCGGACGGCATCTCGATCGAGCTTCTGCAGAAAGGCCCGGCCAAGGCCAAGGCGGAGCCCTGGGCTTCGATGGCGAACACCGGAAGCTGGTAGCCGATCACGCTGTCTTGAGCGGACAATGCCAGGCTGACGGCCCGGTACCGTTTGGTTTTTCAGGGGCGGCGCCTATCTGTCTGGCTGAGGCGCCAGGCTTGGGCCGGCGCCCAGCCATGCAACAGGCGCTTGCCCAGGAGAATTCATGCCGACCAGCCATGCCGACGTCGCCACCGAACATGCCAGCCGCTACCTGCAGCAGCTGTGCAAGCACTGGGCGCACAAATTCCCGGTCGAGTTCGATCCCACCCACGGCACCATCGATCTCTCAATGGGCCGTACCGTCATGGATGCCAATGCGGCGACACTGCATATCACGGTGTCGACCGACGAAGCGGGATCGATCGAGCGCCTGGAAAGCGTTGTCGCCGATCACATCAAGCGCTTTGCTTTCCGCGAAGAACTGACCTTCGACTGGAAACCAGCACCGGCGGCATAGGCCGCCTACTTCCCACCGGTCTGAGCAGCCATCTCCAGCAGCGCCTGCACGGAGCGCCAGTTGCGTGCGGTGCCCGGGACTTTCAGCGTGCGCGGGAT
>NZ_RZQY01000738.1:0-2806 GCF_003998575.1 Mesorhizobium sp. M7A.F.Ca.CA.001.10.2.1
CCCATGACCCGCGCCCTCACGCTCATCCGCCGTCGCCTTGTCGGCAGCGTCTTCGTGCTGCTGATCGTCGTCGTCGGCACCTTCCTGCTGCTCGAAGCTGCCCCCGGCGATGCGGTCGATGCCTATATCGTCTCGACCGGTGGCGACGCCGGCATGATCGAATTGTTGCGACATCGCTGGGGCCTCGACCAGTCGGAGCTGACGCGGCTCGCCAATTACCTCTGGGCGCTGTTGCATCTCGATCTCGGCCAGTCGGTGACCTTCTCCAGGCCGATCCGCGACGTCATCCTCGAACGCCTGCCCAACACGCTGCTGTTGATGGTCAGCGCCACCGCGCTCTCCTTCGGGCTCGGCTCGGCACTCGGCATCTACGCCGGCGCACAGCCGGGCAGCTTCCGCGACCGCTTCCTGTCGATCGGCTCGCTAGCGCTCTATGCAGTGCCGGGTTTCTGGCTCGGCCTGGTGCTGATCGTCGTCTTTGCCGTCGACCTGCGCTGGCTGCCGATCGGCGGCATCGAAACCCTGGCCTCTGACAAGACCGGTCTTGACCGCGCCGCCGACATCGCCGTCCATCTCGCCCTGCCCGTTTCCGCCCTCGGCTTCATCTACCTGGCGCTCTATCTGCGCATGATGCGCGCCGGCATGGCCGAGGTCTGGCGGCAGGATTTCGTCCTGGCCGCACGCGCCAAAGGATTGTCACGCCGCCGCATCGTGCTCGCCCACGTCGCCCGCAATGCACTGCTGCCGCTGATCACCATGCTCGGCCTGCAGTCGGCGCAGATGCTCGGCGGCAGCGTCGTCATCGAGAGCGTTTTTTCCGTGCCCGGCCTCGGCCGGCTGGCGCAGGAGGCGGTCGCCTCCCGCGACACGCCGCTTCTGCTCGGCATTATCCTCACCAGCGCAGTCCTGGTCCTTGTCATCAATTTGCTCGTCGACATCGCCTACGCCTTCCTCGATCCGCGCGTAGGCGCCAGCGAGGCCGGCGCATGAGCCCGCTCCGCCGCTTTCTGCGCACGCCCGAGGCGGTCGCCGGCGCCATGCTCCTGGCGGCGCTGATCGCTATGGCGCTGTCGGCGCCGCTGCTGTTCCCCGGCGACCCGCAGGCCATCGCCGGCCCGGCGCTGCTGCCGCCGTTCCAGGACTGGTCGCTGCCGCTCGGCACCGACCGGCTTGGCCGCGACGTGCTGGCCGAGCTTTTTCATGGCGCCCGCACATCGCTGGCTGTCGGGCTCGCGGCCGCGGCCGCCGCACTTGTCGTCGGCGCCGTGGTCGGCACGTTGGCCGGCTTTGCCGGCGGCCTCGTCGACGAGGTGCTGATGCGCATCACCGACGCCTTCCAGACCGTGCCGAGCTTCCTGCTGGCACTGGCCTTCGTCAGCGTCGTCGGACCGTCGCTCGGCGTCGTCGTGATTGCCATCGCGCTCGGCACCTGGACCGGACCAGCCCGGGTCGCCCGCGCGGAAGTCCTCTCCATTCGCGAACGCGATTATGTCGCCGGGGCCAGGGTCATCGGCATGCACCCGCTGGCGATCGCCTTTCGCGAGGTGCTGCCCAATGCCCTGCCGCCGGTGCTGGCGATGTCGTCGGTGATCGTCGCCGCCGCGATCCTCACCGAAGCGGCGTTGTCGTTCCTCGGCCTGGGCGACCCCAACCGGGTCACCTGGGGCGGAATGATCGCCGAAGGCCGCGCTGTCCTGCGTACCGCGCCCTTCCTGTCGATTGTCCCGGGCATAGCGCTGGTGCTGACCGTGCTCGGCGTCTATCTCGCCGGCGAAGGCATTGTCGAGACGACAGCGGTCAGGAGAGACCTGTCGTGACCACGCTCGCTTCGATCCGCGACCTGACGGTGACCTACCGGCGTGACGGCAATGAGGTGGCAGCGCTGAGGAGTGTAGGCCTCGATATTGCCAATGGCGAACGCCTCGCCATCATCGGCGAAAGCGGTTCAGGCAAAAGCACGCTGGCACTGGCGATTGCCGGGCTGTTGCCTGCGTCCGCCAAGGTTGATGGGCGGATCGATTGGTTCTTACATCCGCCGTTGGGCGCCAAGGCGCCCCCCTCTGTCCTGCCGGACATCTCCCCCTCAAGGGGGGAGATTGGCAGTTCCCCCGCAGGCCCTCTTTCTGCATCTCTGGCGATGGGCGAAAGTGGAGACAAGGGCGTAATCTCCCCTCTTGAGGGGGAGATGTCCGGCAGGACAGAGGGGGGCCTCGTAAGGCGCAAAGTCCGAAAGTCTTCCCTCAAACAGAGCTACATCCCCCGCCTCGGCCGCGACATCGGCTTCGTCTTCCAGGACCCCTCCGCCAGCCTCGATCCTGTCATGACCATCGGCAAGCAAATCGCCGAAGTAGCGCGCACGCATCTCGGCCTCACCTGGTCCCAGTCCTATGCCAAGGCCAAAAGCCTGCTGGAGCGCGTCCGCCTGCCGGACCCGGACTCAGCCTTGCGCGCCTTCCCGCATCAGCTTTCCGGCGGCCAGAAGCAGCGTGTGGCGATCGCCGCAGCCATTGCGGCCGGTCCGAAATTGCTGATCGCCGACGAAGCGACCAGCGCGCTCGATACCATCGTACAGGCCGAGATCGTCGCCTTGATCCGACGCCTGGTGACCGAGGACGGCATGACGCTGCTGTTCATCAGCCATGACATCGCGCTGGCGGCCGATCTTGCCGACCGCATCGCCGTTTTCCGTCATGGCCAGTTGGTCGAGCTTGGCATGACGGCGCAGATTGTCGGCGCCCCGGCCCAGCCCTATACGCGTGCATTGCTCGACGCCCATATAGGCCGCGACACCAGGCCGTTGCTGGAC
>NZ_RZQY01000739.1:0-2792 GCF_003998575.1 Mesorhizobium sp. M7A.F.Ca.CA.001.10.2.1
GTCCTTGGCGATAGCAGCAGCCACCGTCACCGCGTCGGCGGCGCGTGCCTCGACATCGGCCTGCACCTTGGGAAACTCCGACTTGCCGTAGTCAGCGGCGGAAAAGACGGCGCTGCGGACATCGCCGGCAGAGCCGATCCTGACCACCTTGGTGTCGAGCGCCATGGCGCCGAGCAGGACGACAACCGCGGCGCCGGCAAGTGCCCGACGCAGGGCGGGCGAAGCCGGCCTGGTCGATGCGGTGGCGGCTTTCGCGCTCATGACGCAACCGCCAGCAAGGCTGATCCGCGCTTGTCACGCATTTGACGATCCTCCGTTCACATGGCGCTTCGCGCCATTGGGTTTGTTCTGTTCGACAAGGGCACGAGCGGTGGACTCGTCGGTGATCAGGCCGCTCAGATAGCGGCTTTCGAGCACCGCTTTGATGGCACGCACTTTGATCTTGCCGCCGGCGACGGCGACGATCCGGCGGCCCTTCAACTGGTCCCGCGGAAGCGCGAGAATTCTGTCCGACAGCGCCGTTTCCACCGGGCGCCCCTTGTCGTCGAAGAAGTGGGCGAGCAGCTCGCCGACGCCGCCATCGCGTTTCACCTCATCGATTTCGGAATGTTCGATCATGCCGGTAGCGACCAACGAAGCTTCCCGCTCGGCGGTCCCTATGCCGACGAACATCAGGTCGGACCGGCTTGCGAGGTCGAAGACATCGCTAATGCCGCGCTGACCAAGCAGCACTTCACGGTCCTCGGCGGTGTTGGCGACGAAAGGCACCGGCATCACATAAGCCTGCGCGCCGGTCCGCTCGGCCAGCCGATGCATGACATCGTGCGGGTTGGCCGCGAATTTGCGCGTCACGCCGCCAAGCAGCGAGACGAAACGGATATGGGCAGCGGCGGTGCGCGTCAGATACTCGACGCTTGCGGCAAGGGTACGGCCATGGCCGACGCCGATCAGCATGTCCTCGCCGCGATCGATCTCTCGTTTCAGAAACTGAGCGCCGGCGATCCCAAGCGCCTTCAGCGGCAGCTCGTCCTGATCGAGATCAGGAACAACCTCGCAGTAGTCGAGCCCGTAAGCAGTGATCAGCTGCTGCTCGAGGTCGATGCATTCGCCGACATCGCCGTCGATGATCACCCTGACAAGGCCATCCTGGGTGGCCCGGGTGATGAGCCGATGCGCCTTGAGGCTGGTCAGGCCGAGCCGCTTGGCCACCTGGGCCTGCGTCAGACCCCCGGCATAGTGAAGCCAGGCCGCGCGGGTGGCGAGGCTGGACTCATGATCGCGGTTAGTGGCTCCGCCGGATTTCAAGACATCTCCTCCCTGAGATGATATTATTATCTTTGTGTGCAAAAATTTTCACATCCCTGCATCGCTGTCAATCCCTCGCCGGATTTGGCGCATGCACATATGGGGAATTCACAGGTCTCGCCCTTCCCGAAACGCCGGTCTGCCGGCATTTCGGCGGGCAACATCGACCTATTAGGAGGTGAGCATGTTACTCGATCATACGGCTATGTTAATTTAACGTCAATCTGTGTTATTTCGTGCCTGAGCCAGTAGAATTGCACAGCCATCGGCTATCTAATTTTTTTCTAACTAGCTGTTTCTCCATAATAATATCTGACATCGGCAAAATCCCAATCCACCTGTGAGTTGAGCGATTGGGGATGCGGCGCATCCTTAGGCAAACCGACCGGATTGCCTTGGGAAAGAGCATCGGCGACGGAATGATCAGCCCAGCCGCATCAGGTTCCGGTCCTCGAGTTCCAGGGCGGCGGCCTCGACTTCCTCTGCGAGGCGCCCGGCGCTCCAGCCCAGCGCCCGTCCGGCAATCGTCGCAATCTCCTGCAGATCCCGGCCCGTCAGTGACCCTGATATCGCCAGGGTGCTGCGGCGCATGACGATATCGGCCAGATGTTCGACGAACTCGGTGCGGACGATGTAGTCAATTTCCGATCGGCTGTAGCTTTCTGAATCCGGCAGTCGGCCCTCATCATCCGGCTCATGTGTGGCGATCTGCGTGGCTCTGGTGCCATATCGCGACAGCAGCGCCTCGAGACGCCGTTCTCCAGCGCCCGTCTCCGAGTGAGCCAGAGCCAGCCAACTTGCTCGCGCTGCAGCATCAGCCGGGAAATCCCTGCCGCCGCCGATCGGCATGGTCTGCGTCGTCACCTTGCGGCTGCGCTGCAGGCGGCCGAGCACGGTGTCGGCGACTTCCTCGGCGAAGCCGCGAAAGGTCGTCCACTTGCCGCCGATCAGCGAGATGACTGCGAAAGGTCTGTTCCGATCCGGCTCGGCGACGGGCGCCGAGTGGTCACGGCTGATCAAGCCGGGCACCGATGCATCCGAGGCCGGCAGCGGCCGGATGCCGCTATAGGCATAGACGATCTGGTCGCGCTCGAACGCCATCCCCGGCAGCAGCGTCCGTACGCTGTCGAGCAGGTACTCGACTTCGTCAGGTTCGCAGCGCACCGCGTCGGGGTTGTCGGCCTTGATGTCGGTGGAGCCGACCAGCGCCAGGCCGAGATAGTCGTAGACAAGGCAGATGCGGCCGTCATCGGCTTCGAAATACAGCATGCGTCCGGCCAGGCTTTTGACCAGCTCGTCGTGCTTCAACAGGATGTGCGAGCCCTTGGTGCCGCCGATCATCTTCGACGGCGCGCCTAGCGAATCGTTGACATCGTCGATCCATGGACCGGCGGCATTGACCACCAGCTTCGGCCGCACCGAAAAGGCCGCGCCGTTTTCCGGCTGGAAGGTCAGCACGCCATCGGCGGACTTCGCCAGCGCCGTGT
>NZ_RZQY01000073.1:0-15146 GCF_003998575.1 Mesorhizobium sp. M7A.F.Ca.CA.001.10.2.1
TGCTTATGCAGCACCGGCGGTGCGTCGCCATCCGGCCAATCGGCGATCACCTGGCCGAGCACGCGCTGGCCGACCTGAAAGCGGCTGACCGCACTGCCGACGGCCACCACTTCACCCACCGCGTCGGATGTCGGCACGAAGGGAAAGGCAAGGTCTGGGATCAGCACGCCGTCTACGATCATCTTGTCCTTGTAGTTGAGCGACACGGCCTTGGTCCGCACCAGCAAATCGTGCGGCCCTGGCTCGGGCACCTTGCCTTCCACCTGGCTTAGCCTCGACAGGCCAAAACCGCTCATCTGCCAGGATCTGTTGATTGGGGTGCTCATGTCGTGTCGCGCTCCGTGCGTTGATGCCAGGCGAGACATTTATGCCTTTCGACTATAGAAAATAGTGCTTCCGTGCGGTATAATTTGACACTGATTGCGGATTAAAAGTCGACAATAGGAAATCGCCATGGAAACGGCCGACCTGCAAGGCATCGTCGCGTTTGTTCAGGCGGTGGAGGCCGGCAGCTTCACCAGCGCCGGCGAGCGGCTGCATGTGACGAAGTCGGCGATCGGCAAATCGATCGCGCAGCTGGAGCAGAGACTCGGCGTCCGCTTGCTGAACCGCACCACCCGCAGCCTCAGCCCGACCAGCGAAGGCGTCAGCTATTATGAAGCCTGCGTCCGGGCCCTTGCCGAGATCGAAGCCGCACAGTCGCTGCTTGCCTCGCGCCGTCAGGTCCCGTCTGGCCGGCTTCGGATCGACGTGCCGCTGGCCTTCGGCCGACGCTGCGTCGCCCCCGTGCTGTTCGAGATTTCGAAGAAATTTCCGGACCTGACGGTGGAAGTCTCCTTCAATGACCGCCGCGTCGACCTGATCGAGGAGGGCATCGACCTGGCGATCCGCATGGGCGAACTCGACGACAGCCTGTCGCTTGCGGCCAGGCGCCTCTACGCCCAGCGCTCGGCCATATGCGCGGCTCCCGACTATCTCGACAGGCATGGCCGGCCGCAATCGGTCGAGGATCTCGCCGATCACAGCGTCATTGGCTACGGTCGCGAGGGCATCGTCCGGCCCTGGGTGATCAGGCATTCCGACGGCCATCTCGCAACCTTCATGCCCAAGGCGCGACTCGTTCTCGGCCATGGCGAACCGATGCTGGATGCAGCGCTCGCCGGCTGCGGCATCGCCTTCCTGCCGACATGGCTGGCCGCCGACAGCCTCAAAAGCTGCGATCTCGAAATGGTGCTGTCGGACTGCCTGGTCGAGAACATCGTCGTGCATGCCGTCTGGCCGGTAACGCGCGCGCTCACGCCAAAGGTACGGGTTGTCGTCGACGCCCTCGTCGAACATTTTTCGGCGCCGCCCTGGGATGCCGCGTGACCGAAATGCCGGTCATTTCTCAAAAATCACGTCGGACTATTTTCGAAGACCGCGCCGCAATGCTATTGACCGCTCATGTTATACGTAGAAATCGCTATCGTGGTCGTCCTCATCTGTGTGAACGGCCTTCTGTCGATGTCCGAACTTGCCATCGTCTCGTCGCGACCGGCCCGCCTGAAAGCGATGATCGACCGAGGCATCAATGGCGCCGGCCGCGCGCTCGAGTTGGGTTCCAATCCCGGCAAGTTCCTGTCCTCGGTGCAGATCGGCATCACCCTGGTCGGCGTCCTCTCCGGCGCCTTTTCCGGCGCCACGCTCGGCGAACGGCTGGCGCAGTTCCTGGCCTCGACCGGCATCCGCGAGACCGTCGCCGATCCGCTCGGCGTCGGCATCGTCGTCGCCATCATCACCTATTTCTCGCTGATCGTCGGCGAACTGGTGCCCAAGCAGATCGCCTTGCGCGACCCAGAGCGGGTCGCCGCCAGGGTCGCTCCGGCAATGACCATCCTCGCCACCGTTTCGGCGCCGCTGGTCTTCCTGCTCGATTTCTCCGGCCGCACCATCCTGTGGCTGCTCGGCCAGCGCGGCGAAAGCGAGGAGAAGGTCACCGATGAGGAGATCAAGATGCTGGTCGCCGAGGCCGAGCATCACGGCACCATCGAATCCGACGAGCGGCGCATGATCGCAGGCGTCATGCGGCTTGGCGACCGCGCCGTGCGCGCGGTGATGACGCCGCGCACCGAAGTCGACTGGATCAATCTGCAATCCGACGAGGCGGCCATCCGCAAGCTGCTCATGGAAACCCAGCATTCGCGCCTGCCGGCAGGCGACGGCGGCGTCGACGTCATGGTCGGCGTCGTCCAGACGCGTGACGTGCTGGCCGCACTGCTTGCCGGCCGCGTGCTCGACCCGCGCAGGCATGTGCGCGCAGCCCCCATCGTCTACGACCAGGCCGACGCGCTGGATGTGCTGCAGAAGCTGAAGGAATCCGACGTGCCGATGGCGCTGGTGCATGACGAATACGGCCATTTCGAAGGCATCGTCACCCCGGCCGACATTCTGGAAGCCATCACCGGCGTGTTCCGCGCCGACACCGACGCCGGCGATGAGGAAAACGCGGTCAAGCGCGAGGACGGCTCGTGGCTGCTCGCCGGCTACATGCAGGCCGACGAGATGGCCGACATTCTCGGCATCGACCTGCCGGAAAACCGCGATTACGAAACCGTCGCCGGTTATGTGCTGTCGCACATGCATCATCTGCCGGCGACTGGCGAATGCGTCGACGCGCAGGGCTGGCGCTTCGAGGTGGTCGATCTCGACGGCCGCCGCATCGACAAGCTGATCGCCACCCGCCTGCCCGGCGCCCAACGCGAGGCGGTGCGCTGACATGTTCGAATGTCAGCTCTTGACCGGTTAGCTGACGCCGCCCTCTGCCAGAGATCGAGCTGGTTTCAACAAACCGAAGAAGCCAATGATACGCGTTATCCGTTTCTGCTCCTCATCCAGAAAAGCGATGTCCAGGCCCTCGGGTAAAGACGAACCGTCAGGCGTCACAAACTTCCACGCGAAGCGCGCGACGCCGTGATGAACGTCCACGTTGCTGGTCCGCAGAATGCAGGCACCAGGATGCTTGCTCTGAATTCCTGCAATGTGGGCTAGAAGTTCTTCGGCACCAACGGCGTGAACGGTTGGATCGGTATACGTCGCGCCATCGCTCAAGATCGATAACAGCGACGCCCGCCGCTTCTCGGCGTTTTCGGTGGACCACGATGCACAATACTTATCGATGAGATGCGTCAAAGGCATGCTACTTCCCTGTCGCCAGAAATTGCGAGAGCGCGGCGAAATCATCGTGCAGGTGGCCCGCCGCTATGGCCCGTTTGAATATCGCATCATAACCATCGACTATTGAACGGTCGATTTCGCGGAACTGCATCAACTCCAATAGATGCTGCATTGCGCCGTGGTGCGCCGAGATCGACGAGAGCGTTTCGTTATCGCTGGCAAATCGGCCAGCGCTCGTCCGCTTGATGAGGTCGGTCACCAAGCCGTCAATGACCGGCGCCGTCGCGGACCACTGACGCGCCAGTTCACCGAGTTCGATCTCTTCGGCCTGCGACACGGCGATCGCATGGAGCGCCCCGAACAGAGCGCCCCACATGATAGCCAGTAGTGCGCTATCGAGCCCGTTCGCACGCCCTGGTTCTTCGCCAACATGCTGAACATTGCCACCCAAAGCGCGAAACACATCGCGGTTCGTGTCGAAAGCCGCCCTTGGCCCGGCAAGCAGGATGGTTCCGGCGTCCGTGCCGATATAATCCGGCGTCGCCATGATCGCGCCATCAAGGTAGCTTGCGCCGTGCTCCCTATACCAATCAGCGGCTTCCCGTGCGCCATTTGGCGTCCCGGAAGTCAACTCCACGATCAGCTTGCCGCGAATGGCTGAGGCGATGGCGTCACTGTGGAGAAGCGCTTTTGTCGCCTCATAGTCGCTGACATTCACAATGATGATCTCGCCTGCGTTCACGGCTTCCTCCACGGAGGACGCGACGATTGCGCCCAGCCTGGCGAGTGGATCGGTCTTCTGTCTGGTTCTGTTCCAGACAGTCGTCGGATATCCCGACTGAAGCAGGCTGCCGGCGAGCGCCGAGCCCATACGGCCCGTTCCAACAACCGTGATTGAAAGCTTCATTCCACACTCCATATCAATTGGCGGCGTCAGACCGCGTTTTGCTGTGATCGTCTTGAGAGGTATGTCAAAACGAGCGGCGCGCGATACGCACCCGGGCGTAAGTGGTCACCAGAAGGTAAGGAACGCGCGATGAACAATTCCGCGGACAATGGCTTTGCAGCGGCCGTCAGGATGGTCGAAGGAAAGTGGAAAGTAGATATCCTTTGCGAGCTCGGAACGGCGTCGCGCAGATTTGGTCGATTGAAACAGGCGCTCTCTGGCATCAGTGAAAAGATGCTGGCTCAACAATTGCGAGAACTGGAGGCGGACGGCCTTGTCGACCGCAAGGTCTTTTCCGTGGTTCCAGCGAAGGTAGTCTATTCGCTGACAGAACGCGGCGCGGCGCTCAACGCAGCAGCAGGTTCACTATGTCTGTGGGCCGAGCAATTCGGCCTGCCCGGCTGCACTCAGATTACCAATGGCGTACATATGGATGCGCTCTGATGCATGTCGCCCAAAGCGACCTCGGTTTGGGCGCCCATCGCGAGGCGGTGCGCTGACGCCCGACGCAATTGCGGCATTCGCTCTATCGTTCCCAGAAGGGCTTGGCGATCTCTCCCTCGACCTGCTGTATCGTCAGGCCGATATCGTCGATCAGATGCGGATTGTCCTTCGACATCTGCCTGAGTTGCCAGCGAAAGCGTATCCGTTCGCGCCAGGTCCGATCGTGCCAACTCGCTATGATGCTTCGCAGGGTCTTCAGGAGCCGGCGCGATGCCGGCCGCACGGGCGTTCCCGCTCGCGCTGCACAACGCTGGGCTGATGCAAGTGTATTGGTCATGGCAACCTCCATATGGTTTGAGGGCCTGGGGCTCTCGATGAGGTTGAATTCTGCGCGATACGGACGGCGCCGTAATTAAGCCCTCCCAAATAGTTCTCAAAACTTCCAAACGAGCTAGAGCAGTTCACCGGCTCACGGAACCGGCAAACTACTCTAACCCTTTGTTTTGACGCAATTCCGAACAGAAAACCGCTTCACACTTTTCCTGGAATTGCTCTATAGATGCGCCTATGCAGGGATCGCGTTTTGCCTTTGGTCCGTTCGTGCTTGATCCGGGTGCGGGAACGCTGCTTCGGAACGACGTCCCCGTTGCCGTTGGCTATCGCGGGCTGAGCCTGCTTGCAGCACTCGTCGGGCGGCCCGGTGAAATATTGGGGAAGGCCGAGTTGATGGACGCTGCATGGCCGGGCACGGCCGTCGAGGAAGGCAACCTCACCGTCCAGATCGCGCAGTTGCGCAAGCTGCTTGGTCCTGTCGGCGAGAACGGCGAATGGATATCCACCGTTCCGCGCGTCGGCTACCGTTTCACAGGGGCCGTCGAACAGCTCGGCGAGGCCAAGCGAAAATCCTTGCCGCTGCCCGACAAACCATCGATAGCCGTGCTGCCCTTCGTCAATTTCAGCAACGATCCCGAGCAGGATTCCTTCGTGGACGGGTTGACCGAAGACCTCATCACCGACCTGTCCAGGATCTCCGGCCTGTTCGTCATCGCCCGCAATTCGACCTTTGCCTATAAGGGAAAAGCGATGGACGTGCGCGAGATCGCCGGGGATCTTGGCGTGCGCTACCTGCTGGAAGGCAGCGCAAGACGCGCCGCGGGGCGCGTGCGCATCAACGCACAGCTGGTCGACGCGGTGAGCGGCGACCATCTGTGGGCGGAACGCTTCGATCGCGGCCTGGACGATATCTTTGCCGTTCAGGACGAGGTTACGGCCAAGATTGTGGAGGCGTTGCTTGGCCGTCTGCGCGCGCCGCCGCCGCGCAACCGACCCAGCAATCTCGAGGCTTACGATCTCTGCGTGCGGGCGCGCAAGCTGATCGACGACTCGCCGCAGATGGCGCAGGAAGCGCATCTGATGCTGACGCGCGCGGTGTCGCTCGATCCTGATTACGCCGAGCCCTATCGCTGGCTTGCCATGAACCACTGGATGGGACGGGTGCATTGGGGCGGACCAACCGAAGCTGCCCGCAGCGTTGCCTTGGAGCTGGCGCGCAAGGCCGTGGCGATCGATCCCAACGATGCCGGCTGTCGCTGGATCCTGGCCTACCTGCTTGCCTATGAGCGCAGCTTCACTGAAGCGGATGCGGAATTCGCCAAGGCGATCGAGCTCGACCCGAACGAGGCCGACACCTGGGCGGCATTGTCCGACATCGCCGTCCTGGCCGGCCGGGTCGAAGAGGGCCTCGAGCACATCGGCAAGGCGTTCCGGCTGAACCCGTTTCCAGCGAGCTGGTACTATCTGACGCTCGGCCAGGCGCAATATGCGGCGCGCGACTACCAAGCCGCTATCGAGACGTTGCGCCGTGACGAGACCTATCGCACAAGCTCACGCCGTTTCCTGGCCGCCAGCCTGGCGCAACTCGGCCGGCTCGACGAGGCGCGCGCTGAGGCTGAACTGTTCCTCGTCGGCAACCCGCATTTCACAACCCATCACTGGGCGACGACCGAGCCATTCCGCGACGCCGCTACGCTCGAGCATTTCGTCGATGGTTTTCGCAAGGCCGGTCTTCCGGAGTGACGCGCCGGCATCCGGCTGCCCGCAGCAGAGGCGACGTGGTGCGCTAACCCGGGTCTAGACGTCGGTATGATCTCGGTGGCGCGACACCTTCTCGCGGTTGCCGCAGGTGCGCATGCTGCACCAGCGCCGCTTGCCGCCTCGCGACGTATCGAGGAAAAGCCAGCCACAGCGAGGGCAGGAATGCAGCCTGTCGCGCGGCAGGGTGAAGAACGCGTCGATGGACAGCATGGCCAGCAAGGCGGTGACGGCGTCCGGGTCCCGCCACCGGGCAAGGGCAAGCTTCGGTCTGGTGCCATCCAGTTCGATAGAGCCGGCGGCAAGCGAGCTTGCCGTGCGCGAGAACAACACGCCAAGCGGTTCGGCCGCAGACGGTTTACCCGCGGCGATTGGCTCGAAAACCTGAAATGACGCCTCCCGCATTTCGCGGACCCCTTCCACGAACCGCCCATCCGCTATCTCGGCAACGGCCTGCGCCTGGCGATCGTCGGCAAGCCCTGAGGCGCTGAACCAGTTCGCAACATCCTGGACGGATTTGAAGAGTTCATTGTCTGCTGCCGGCGCCCGCCGGTCGAACACGGCATTCGACAGGTCCAAAGCGGGATGCCCGCCGATGAAGTGATCCGGCACCCATTCGGTGTATGCATCGCCCATGGAACATAACCTCATCAACCGCATTATACGGTTACATGATGTAACCACTATCACAGGGATATGTGGTGTCAAACCCATAGCACCGCCAGGTCGGCGCGGACCACTGGGAGAGAGAGGATGTGCAGCAATCGTTACAAGACCCGCCACGAGACCATCAATGTCGACGGCCTCGACATCTTCTACCGACACGCCGGCGACCCGGGCAGACCGGCAATCCTGCTGCTGCACGGATATCCGACTTCGTCGCACGTCTATCGCAATGTCATCGAACCGCTGGCGGACACAGCCTATGTGGTGGCGCCGGACCTGCCCGGTTTCGGCTTTTCGTCCGCCCCTTCCATCGATGCCTATGACTACACGTTCGAGAACCTGGCCAACACGATCGAAGCCTTCGTCGAGGCCCTCGGCATCCAGCGATTCTTCCTCTACATCACTGACTTCGGCACGCCTGTCGGCTACCATCTCGCCACACGGCAGCCGGATCGCATCCTCGGCCTGATCGCGCAGGACAGCAATGCTCATGACGAGGGGCTGGGACCGGAATGGGACGCGCCGAAGGCATTCTTCGCCGAACCGACTGAAGAAAACCGCGCCAAACTGCCGGACTGGATGAATTTCGAGGGGACCCGAAACCAATATATCGGCGGTCTCCCCGAGCGTCTGAAGGTGTTGTTTCCGCCCGAGGGTTGGTATCTCGATACGGAGCGCCTGGCGAGGCCCGGCAACACCGACATTCAGTTCGAACTCTTCACCGATTATGGCTCGCACATCGCCCGCTTCCCGGCCATCCAGGCCTATCTCCGCGACCACCAGCCAGCATGCCTCGTGCTGTGGGGACGGCACGACGCCTTCTTCGCGCTGGACGAGATCATGGCCTACAGCCGCGACCTCGACGCAGTCGAAATCCATGTCTTTGAGAGCGGACACATGCTTCTCGAAACGCATCATCGCCAATGCGCGGCTCTCATCGCTCACTTCATCCACGAGGTGGAGACTGGGGTCTTTCGCGAACCTGCAGGGCGCTGAACGTCGACGCTCAAACCGCCATTTCGATGGGCTCGGCAAGCCTTGGATTGGCCCGCGCGGCGATCAGGCAGCCGGCGACGATCAGGCATGCTCCGGCCAAGGTGGTCCAGGTCGCCTCCTCGCCGAAGAAGAACCAGCCGAGCGCGACCGCCCAGATGAAGGCCGAGTATTCCGTCGGGATCAGATATTGCGCTTCGGCGCGGGCGTAGGACCAGCTCATCAGGAATTGCCCGGCGAGCGACAGCACCGTCACCCCGGCCAAAGGAAGCCAAAGATTGCTCGGCAGGGCGACGGCGAGCCAGGGTGCTGCGAGGCCGAGCAGGATGGCAACGCAAAGGTTCTGGAACAGCATGATCTCGATCGGCTTGGCCAACTGCGCCTGTTGCCGGGCTAGGATCAGATTGTAGCCGTAGAACACCGTCGACACGAGCACCGCCGCCGTGCCGAGCATGGCATCTTGCGAATAGTCTGCCTGCCCGAACTGGCCGGCCATGATAATCGCGACGCCGGCGATGCCGGCCAGCGATGCCCAGACAGCCTCTCGCCGGATCCGTTCGCCGAGCAGCAACGCGGCGAGAAACAGGGCAAACAAAGGCGCCACGAAGCTGAGCCCGATCGCCTCCGCAAGCGGCAGCCTGGCCAAGCCCCAGAAGAAGGATATCAGGACGACGCCGACAACCGCGGCACGCAACGCATGCAGCCTCAGCACCGGAACGGTTGGCTTTAGGCGCGGTCCCGCCAGCCAGGCCGCGCCCGCGACCACGGTCGCGACCATGCTGCGCCACAGCAAAGTGTTGTAGACGCCGACCGCGATGACCAGGATCTTCATCGCCGCATCCATCCCGGACAGCAGGAAGATCGCAAGCGCGCATACGAGCACCGGGATCATCGGGGAAACGGCGCCGGTCAGGCTGGATGTCTTCACGGTTTCACTCATGTAACGGAATGCAGCCGGATATATCAGGGCAAAGGGCGCGACCAGATGGCAGTCCCGTCGATGTAGCAGTCCAACCCCGATTGGCGTCGTGTTCGCGGCTATCGCGACATCCGGATATCAGCATCATACCGACGAGTTGGACGAGGCGGACCGCCTCGCCGACTGCATCATCCGGTCACGGCAGGCGACGCACGCACACATGGCATAGATCGAATTGACGGGGCGGGTTGCCGACGCGGCTGGCCCGTCGCATGTTGTCGATTGTTTACAGAGGATCGAAAAAATGCGCCGCATAGCCTCAGGCGACCTTTATCAGACCTACGATCTTGGTGACTTGCGCATCACCTCCTTGCGCGATGGCTATGTCGACATGCCGATCGGACGGCTTCGGCAACGCGGCGACAAGCCATTTGGCGATGAATTGCCGCAACAAGTCGCGTTGATTGCTGGTCAACTCAGGCTTTCCGTCAATGCCTTCGCGATTGACGATGGAAATGGGATCATCTTGATCGATACCGGCGCCTCGAACGCCTGGCATCCCACCATGGGCCGACTTCCCGAGGCGCTGGACGAAGCCGGCATCGATGCCGGACGAGTCCGTACCATCTGCTTCACCCACACGCATCTCGACCACATCCATGGTCTTGTGCTTGCCGACGGCCGCGACGCTTTCCCGCGCCTGGCGCGCTTGCTCGTTCCCGGGGAAGAACTCGGCTTTTTTCGCGCCGAAGCGCGGCTCGAACGATTTCACGGCATGGCGGAACCCTTCGAAGCCGGAGACCGTATCGGGACACATGTCGACATTGTCGACGCTCGTGGCCATGAAGCGGGACATAGCTGCTTTCGCGTTTCGAGCGGCGGCGAACGCGTTCTGATTTGGGGCGACACCGTTCACGTCCCATCGCTTCAGTTCGATCGACCTGAGGTGACGTGGGAATTCGACGCCGATCAGGACCAGGCGCGCGAAAGCCGGTTGCGGTTGCTGGCGCTTGCAGCCGACGAACATTGTTTCGTTGCCGGCGCGCATCTGGATTCGCCCGGCATCGGCCGCGTCGTCCGATCCGGCGCCAGCTTTCAATTCGAGCCGCTATAATTGAAAAAGGGCGACGCAAGCGCCGCCCCGGATCCTTGGGAGGATAACTCGAATTGGCGGTCAGGCCGCCTTGACTTCCTCGGCAACGGCGTCGGCCTGACGCGCTGCCTTGAGCACCTTGGCCCACCACGCAACATCGTTGACCAGCGCGGTGGCGGCCTGGTTCAGATGCTCGAGGTCTTCCAGCTTCTTCTCGCCCTGGCGGACGGCGAGGAAATCGCCCCAGGCGATATGGACGGCCGACTTGACCGGCGCCATCTGCAATTCGACGGCATACAGTCTAAGCTGTTCGACGGCACGCGAGCCGCCGACGCTGCCATAACCGACGAAGCCGGCCGACTTCTTGTTCCATTCATTGGCGGCGTAGTCGATGGCGTTCTTCAGCACGGCCGTCGGGCCATGATTGTATTCGGCGGCGGTGAAGATGAAGCCGTCGAATTCGGCGACCTTCTTCTGCCAGCGCTGTGCCACTTCGTTCTGCGACGGCGCCCAGGCGGAGGATGCGACCTCGTCGAAGAACGGCAGCGGGAAGTCGCGCAGATCGACGACCTCGACATCGATGTCGGCATGCGACTTGGCGATCTTGGCGATCCACTGGGTTGGCACATCGGCGAAACGAGCGGCGCGCGTCGATCCGACGACGATGGCAATTTTGGGTTTGGACATAAGGGCTCTCCTTGCACGAAGTACTGGTATCATTTGGATACCTGCGCTATATGAGATACTGGAAACGCGATGCACAAGAAGGCACTTTTTTGTTACCGAGGCACCCACATCGCTCCGAAGACTGCCGCGCCATCTCGGAAATCCTGCAGCGCGTCGGCGACAAATGGACCGTTCTGGTCGTCGGCAAGCTGGGCGACGGACCGCTGCGTTTCAACGAATTGCGCGCTGCCGTCGGCGGCATCTCGCAGAAAATGCTGACCACCACCTTGCGCGGGCTGGAGCGTGACGGCTTCGTCACCCGCACCGTGTTTCCAACCATTCCACCGCGCGTCGATTATGAGCTGACCGAGCTCGGCCACGAGCTGCTGATCCCCGTCAGCGCACTGAGCGAATGGGCGCGTGCGAACACCATGCGCGTCAAGGCGGCGCGCGAAAAATTCGACGACGCCCGCGTCTGAAATCCTTGCGCTGCAAGGGATTCAGACGCGCACGCAACATCCGGCTTGCCCGATCGGAAATTCTATCTCGGCTGCGCGGATCGTTGCCCGAATGCACGCGCCGTTTTGGCTGGCGGATTGCCGCTCATGCCGTCCCCTGACGGCTGCCGCTCAGGCTCCTGATGCGCGGACATCGCATCGCGCGGCGCCACAGCTATCACACCGTGCGCCCTGCTTGCCGGGAGCCTGTTCCCCATGCGTGCAGGCACTGCGCGAGATGTCTTCCTTCACCTCCGCATAAGCGGTCACGCCGAGCAGGCAGGTCGTCGCGACCAGGGCTGCCACGAGCCAACCGTTCAGCAGATGTTGACGCATTGTCTCTCCTCCAACGTCCGCAGCATCGGGCGCGAAGGCAACCATTGGATGCCGCGAAGCGGGTTTCCCACACGGCCCCTGTTACAAACGGACCCATGCCCGGCTCGCTCTACCTGATCAGGGCTCCGAACCCAGTTTTACAAAAGACCTGACGACAGCCAGTTCGGCGCTGCCGGCGGCTGTTGTGCCGTGGCTTTTATGCCGGTGGCTTTTCACGATAGGAATTTTTTCTTGACTCGGTGCCCTCAGCTAAGGTACATTTCCGTCCATGGTGCTGATTTGCGCCAGAGACCCGCCGCACAGGCGGGTTTTTCGTCTGATGCTCCGTCAGCCAACGCGCCGGCGAGGGCTCCGGACCAACCCACCCGTTAACCCCGAGTTCGTAGCCCTGTCTACCTGATCCCAGCTATGTCGGCGGCAAGCGATCCATGGCAGACTGGTTACGATCGCCTGGGTGTTTTCTGCCCCGGCTGCTATCGGTGAAAGCCGCCATTCGCGTCGAGGTTCATGTCGTACAAGGAACATCCCGTCATCGACCTGCCATCGGAAGCACTGCTGCCGAGCCCGCTGCTTGTCGTCGAGGACGAGCCGATGATGCAGGTGCGGTTGCGCTCGATCCTGAGGGGCCTTGGCTATGCTCAGGAGGAGCTGTTTTTCGCCGGGTCGATCGCGCAGGCCAAGACCCTGCTCGTCGACCAGCCCTTTGCCATGACGCTGGTCGATGTCGGCCTGCCCGACGGCAACGGCATCGACCTCATCGGCTCCCTGCACGAGCACGACGCGGCGCTGCCGATCCTCGTCATCTCGGCCTGGAGCAACGAAAACACCATCCTCGAAGCCCTGCGCGCCGGGGCGACCGGCTATCTCTTGAAGGAGCGCGACGACGTCGAGCTGTCGCTTTCGATCCGCAGCACCATCCGCGGCGGCGCGCCGATCGATCCCTTCATCGCCCGGCGCATCCTGGAACTGGTGTCGGCGCCGGCACCGTCCGGGCGCGCCCGTCCTTCCACCGACAGGCCGGGGCGCGGCAAGCCCGCGCTTGCAGCGCCGCCTCTCCTGACGCCGCGCGAGGTCGAGATCCTGAACCTCGTTGCCAAGGGGCTTACCAATCGAGAGATTTCGGGAGTCCTTTCCCTCTCCAGGTTCACGGTCGAATGCCACATTCGCAACATCTACAAGAAGCTGTCGGTCAAATCCCGGACGGAAGCGATCTTCGAGGCGCGGTCGCAAGGCTTCTTGCCCTGATATTCCTGCTCCTCGTGCCGGGCGGCATCGCCTTTGCCGCCGGCGGGGCCGTGCCGTTCAAGACGATCGAGGCCGTGCGATCCGGCTGGGACGCCGCCACGCCGCCGGCCACCGGCTGGACCAGCGTGACCTTGCCCGACGACTGGACGACGCGCTGGCCCGGTTTCGACGGCGTGGTCTGGTACCGCCTCACCTTCGACAGGGCCGACGCAACCGAACCGCTGGGCCTCGCGCTGAACTACTGGACACTGGCCGGATCGATCTCCGTCAACGGCGCGGAACTCGGACGCGACGAATTCCTCGTCGAGCCGTTGACGCGCTCATGGAACGTGCCCCGCTACTGGCAGCTCTCAGCCCCGGTCCTGCATGCCGGCACCAACACGCTGCTGATCAGGGTCTCGGGCCTGGCGCCATACCAGCCGGGTCTTGGTCCGGTGCTGATCGGCCCGCCTTCGGCGACGCGTGCCCATTTTGTCCAGCAATTCTGGATTCGCCGCGAGCTGCCGGTCTTCTATCTCGGCGTCACCGCGGCGCTTGGCACCTTCTTCTTCGTCGTCTGGCTGCTGCGCCGAAGCCTGAAGGCCTATGGCTGGTTCGCCCTGATGACGATTGCGTGGTGTTGCTATTCGCTCAATTTCGTGGTCACGAGCCCCTGGCCGTTCGGGACGACCGACACATGGCAGCGTTTTATCATGCTCTCCTTCATGGTCATGGCCGCCGCCTTCGTGCTGTTTGTCATCCGCTTCGCCGAGCGCCGCTTTCCCCGGGGGGAAGCCGTGCTGTGGGCCGCGCTGGCGATCGGCGCCGCCGCCCTGTTTGCCACGCCGCATTCCCAACTCGCCCCGATGCTCAACCTCCTGGCCTTGTCCTGGTCGCTGCTTTACATCGGCGCCTGTTTCCTGGCGATCGGCCTGACCTGGCGAAGCGCTCGCCTGGACCACATCGTCCTTCATATCGTCAACGCGCTCACCATCGTGGCCATCCTGCATGACCTGATGACCTATTTCGGCATCCTTCTTGGCAATGTCTACTACGTCACGCTGACATCCCACTTGCAGATGGTCGGCATGGCGCTGGTGCTGGCCTGGAACTTCGTCGCCAACATGCGCCGCATCGAAGGGTTCAACGATGAACTCACGGCCAAGATCGAAACCGCCAGGGAGGAACTCGCCCTCACGCTGCATCAGCAGCATGAGGTCATTCTGGCCAACACCAGGCTGGCCGAACGCGTATCCCTTTCCCACAATCTGCACGACGGCATGGGCGGCACCCTGGTCAATTCGATCGCCATGCTGGAGCATGCGCCGCAGAACCTGCCGGCCGATCGCTTCCTGTCCGTGCTGAAGGAACTGCGCGACGAGTTGCGGGTGATCATCGACACCGCTGCCGACGACCCGACGGGCGGCCAGTCGCTGGCCGAGTGGATCGCGCCGCTGCGCCGCCGCCAAACGCTGGCATGCGAAAGCCGCGACATCGATTGCGTGTGGAACCTGACCGGGCTGGAGGACTGCCACCTGCCGGCGGCGCGAAGCCTCGATCTCGTCCGCATCCTGCAGGAAGGCCTGACCAACGTGCTCAAGCACAGCCAGGCAAGCCGCGTCGTCATCGACCTGCACCGGCGCGGCGAGACGCTGAGCCTGGCCATCCAGGACAACGGCGTCGGCTTCGATACCGTCTCGGAGGCGCCCGTCCCGGGCACCGGCCTGCGCTCGATGCGGGCGCGGGCCGGGCGGCTGGGCGGCACGCTCGACACGCGGTCGCGGCACGGCGAAACCGTGCTGGCCCTGCAAGTGCCCGCGGCCTGAGCGGCGTATCCCGGCGCGGCGGGCATAGCTAGTTTCAACGATACCCGCCCTTGGGCTCGGGTGCTATGCCCCCGGGAACATGCACGACTGCGTCGGTGCTGATCTGGGGAGCCTGGCCTTGACAGGAATTGCCATCGTCTCGAAGCGCGGCCTGCTGCGTTCGACCGCCCTCGCGGGCTGCCTCCTGGCCAGCCTGGCCTGGAGCCCCGCCATGGCCGACGGCGCCGGCGGAAATGGCGGCGGCGGCGGGGGGAATGGCGGCGGCGGGAGCGGCGCAGGCACATCCGGAAAC
>NZ_RZQY01000740.1:0-2782 GCF_003998575.1 Mesorhizobium sp. M7A.F.Ca.CA.001.10.2.1
CCTGTACATCCACAAAGCCCGGCGTCAGAAGGCCGCCGCCGGTGTCGACGACGCGGATATCCGAGGGGACGGCGCCCGTTGGCAAAATAGCCTCGACGAGACCGTCGCGCACGACAAGTGCGTGGCCTTCATGCCAGTCGTCGCCGTCGAAAATCCGGGCTCCAGTCAGGGCAAAGCGATCGCTCATACTGTCTCCGTCACCTTGCGAAGATTGCGCGGCGTGTCCGGGTCGAGACCGCGATGGCGGGCAAAGGCCTCGACGAACATGTAGAAGGAGACGATCAGCGTCAGCGGATCGGTCAGCGGGTGGCCAGTGGCGACATGCGGCAGGCGCACGGCGCGTTTGGCAAGCGCCGAGGTGACGAACACCGGCGCGCCCTTGGCCGCCAGGCTGTCGGCGGCCTCGGCAATGGACGGTTCGGAGGCGTCGCGCGCGGCCAGCGCCAGCACCGGAAAATCGGGACCGATCAGCGCCAGCGGGCCGTGCATGACCTCGGCGGCGCTGTAGGCCTCGGCATGCATGCCGCAGGTCTCCTTGAATTTCAGCGCCGCCTCATTGGCCATCGCCGCCGACGGTCCGCGGCCGAGGATGAACAGCGACTTCTGCTTCTCGATCGTCTCGGAGAGCACGCTCATCCAGTCGCAGGCGATCGCCTTGCCGAAATGCTCCGGCAGGCGGGCAAGTGCGGCCAACAGCGCGTCGTCGCCCGTGGCATGCGCCATCAGAGCGAGGCCAGCGACGGCCGAATTGATGAAGGTCTTCGTGGCCGCGACGCTGCGCTCGGGGCCGGCCAGGATATCGATCGCATAGTCCGAAGCACGCGCCAGCGGCGAATCGGCGGTGTTGGTGATGGCGACGGTCAGCGCGCCCCCCGCCCGCGCGGTTTCGGCCATGGCGACGATATCGGGGCTCTTGCCCGACTGCGAGATTGCCAGGCAGGCCGAGCCGGCCAGCCTGAGCTTGCGGCCGTAGATCGAGGCGATCGACGGTCCGACCGATGCGACGGCCAGGCCGGCGGTCAGCTCGACGGCGTATTTCATGAAGGTGGCGGCATGGTCGGACGAGCCGCGCGCCACGGTGACGACGAACTGCGGGTCACGTTCACGGATGCCGCGCCCGGCCTCTGTCAGCACGGCGCCGGAGCCGTCGAGCAGGCGGGCGACCGCTTGCGGGACCTCCTCGATCTCGCGCCGCATATGGGTCATTTCTGCCGACATGGTCGGCTTTGTCGTGCTCATGGTCGGCCCTCTTCGCTCGGCCCTGTCAGCCGCAGTTCGGCGACGAAATCATAGGCGTCGCCTCGGTAGATGGAGCGGGTGAATTCGATCACCTTGCCGCTCGCCAGATAGGAAATGCGTTCGATGTGCAGGCCGGCAATGCCTGGCGGCACTTCGAGCAGGCGCGCGTCGCTGTCGCCGAGATTGGCGGCGGAGATGCGCTGCACCGCCCGCACCGGCCGGTTGCCGGTCAATTCCAGCGCCGCGTAGAGCGAGGAACCTATATCGGCCGGATCGGGCAACACGCTGGCCGACAGCGAGGCGCGTTCGATCGCCAGCGGCGTGTCGTTGGCAATGCGCAGGCGCGCCACCCGCGCCACCAGTTCGCTCGACGACAGGCCGAGCACCATCATCTCGTCGGGCGAGGGCGCGTAAAGGCCGCGGTCGAGCCATGCCGAACGCACCGCCATGCCGCGCCGCGCCATGTCCTCGGTGAACGAGGTCAGCCGCGACAGCGACTGTTCGACACGCTCCATGCGCGGCGCCACGAAGGTGCCGGAGCCGTGGCGCTGCACCAGGATGCCGCCCTTGACCAGGTCCTGCACCGCCTTGCGCACGGTGACCCGCGAAATATCGGCCTTGGTGGCGATGTCGCGCTCGGAAGGCAGCGCGTCGCCCGGCCCGATGAGGCCGCGATTGACCGCGTCCTCGATGCTCTTGCGAAGCTGCAGATAAAGCGGCGCGCCGCTTTGCGCCTGATGTTTGAGCGTGGCGAAGATCTGGTCGGCGGCCTCGCTCATCGAGTTGCCTCCGCGTGTCCGGCGAAAAGGCGGACCGCTATCTGCACCGCGCCGCCCAGCGCGTCGTCGAGCGGCGGCTTCAGCAGCGCCCGGTAACGGGCAGACAGGCGCGGCGCGTAGAGCGGCGCCAGCCCGCCGAGCAGGCACAGCGGCGCGTCGTCGGCGAGATCGAGCGCGCCGAGCGAGGCTTCGACATCGGCGACCACCCTGTCGAGGATCCAGTTGGCGACGCTGTCACCCTTCTCGGCATGCTCGAACACCTTGGGTGCGAAGCCGCCGAAATCGCCCGGCTTGGCATTGGTGGTGAATTCGACGACATCCTCCGGGTTGTTGCGGAACACGGCCAGCATGCTCTGCGTCAGCGGCGAACCTTCGCGGACGCCGTCATAGGCAAGCAGGGTCTGTTCGAGCAGGTCGCGGCCGATACGGGCGCCGCTGCCCTGGTCGCCAACCTGGAAGCCCCAGCCGCCGATGGCCCGCGATTTGCCTTGTCTGCGCGCCATATAGGCGGTGCCGGTGCCGAGGATCGCCATGGCGCCGTCGCCGGAGCCGACAGCGCCTTCCAGTGCGATCTCGGCGTCGGTCTCGACGCGGCTGATGCTGAACGGCAGGATCGCTTCGAGCTGCTGCCGGTAGGTGCCGACATTGGCGCCGGCCAGCCCGAGAATGGCCGGCGTCTGCGGGATCAGTTCCGCATCCTGCCCGGCGGCGAGAAACGCCTGCCGCGCGGCCTCGACGATGTTCGAGCGGGCGCCGGTCAAGTC
>NZ_RZQY01000741.1:0-2780 GCF_003998575.1 Mesorhizobium sp. M7A.F.Ca.CA.001.10.2.1
GGCGCTGGCCGCCGGACAGTTGCCGCGGCAGGCGTTGCAGGAACGTGTCGAGCCCGAGCCGCTTGGCGGCGCCGTCCACCCTGGCGTCGATCGTCGTTTTCTCCGCCTTCTTCAGGAGCAGGCTGAAGCCCATGTTCTTCGACACGTCCATATGCGGATAGAGCGCGTAGGACTGGAAAACCATGGCGATGTCGCGGTCCTTGGGTGCCACGTCATTGACCAGCCGCTCGCCGATGCGGATCTCGCCGCCGGAAGCCTCCTCCAGCCCGGCGATCATGCGCAAGAGCGTGGACTTGCCGCAGCCTGACGGCCCAACCAGGACGACGAACTCGCCATCGGCGATTTCAAGGTCGACCGCGTGCAGGACGCGGACGGCGCCATAGTCCTTGCGGACGTTTTCGAGCGTAACAGAGGCCATCGATCTATCCTTTGACGGCGCCGGCGGTAAGGCCGGTGACGAGATAGCGTTGCAGGAAGGCGAAGAAGATACAGACCGGGATCAGCGCCAGGATGGACGCCGCCATCATCTGTCCCCAGTCGACGGCGAACTTGCCGATGAAGGTGAGCAAGCCGACGGCAAAGGTCTTCTGGTCGTCGCTGGAAATCAGCATCAGCGCGAACAGAAGCTCGCTCCAGGCGGCGGTGAAGACGAAGCCGAGCGTGGCGCCCATGCCGGGCAGCGTCAGCGGCACGATCACCTTGCGCATGGCCTGCGCGCGGGTGCAGCCGTCGATCATCGCGGCCTCTTCCAAATCCTTGGGGATGCCGTCGAAGAACGACTGCATCAGGAAGGTGGCAAAGGCCGTGTTGAAGGCGGTGTAGATGATGATCAGCCCGGTCAGGCTGTTGATCAGGCCGATCTGCCCCATCACGCGGTAGATCGGCGGAATGACCATCACCAGCGGAAAAGTCTGGGTGAGCAGCAACATCAGCGCCAGGGCTGCCTTGCCGCGAAAGGTGAAGCGCGACATGGCATAGCCGGCGAGCGTGGCGATGATCGTCACCAGTGCCGCCGTCGAGACCGAGACGATGACGCTGTTGAGGAAATAGCGCGGGAAATCGGTGGCCTCGAGCACGGTAACGAAGTTTTGCAGTGTCATGTGCGACGGCCAGAAGGTGATGCCTTCGGAATAGAGCAGCCGCTCCGGCGTGACCGAGATCTTCAGCGTCCAGTAGATCGGGAACAGGGCAAACAGCACGTAAGCCGCGATTGCCGCGTAGAGGCCGATGCCGCCGAAGAAGCGCTGCGAGGTTGAACGTCCTGCTATCATCAGACGTGCCTCACCAACGTGCGGCGGATGCCGATCAGCGCAATCGCATAGGCGATGAGCAGAACGAGCAGCAGCACCGCCACCGCCGAGGCATAGCCCTTGTCCAGCGATTTGAAGGCGCTGACATAGATGTAGACCGGCACCGTGTTGGTCGAGCCGGCCGGTCCGCCCTCCGTCATGACGAAGATCAGGTCGGCGAAGGTGACGATCCAGATGGTGCGCAACATCACAGTGATGGCGATGGTCGGCGCCAGGAACGGCAGCGTCACCTTGGTGAAGCGCTGCCATGGCGAAGCGCCGTCGATGGCCGCTGCCTCATGCAGTTCCGACGGAATGGATTTCAGCGCCGCCAAAAGCGTGATGGCGAAGAACGGAATGCCGAACCAGATATTGGCGACGATCGGCCCCCACATGGCGGTGGCGGGATCGGAAAGCACATTGGTCGGTTCGGCCTTCAGCCCCAGTGCAAACAGCCAGTGCGGCAACGGGCCGATGATCGGATTGAACAGCCAGGCCCAGGTCAGGCCCGACAGGAAGGACGGCACAGCCCAGGGCAGGAACACCAGGGCTTGCACAGCCTTGCGGCCGCGAAACGGCTTGTCGAGCAGCAGCGCCAGGCCAAGGCCGAGGAAGAACTGGAAGAACAGGCTGGCGACCGTCCACCACAACGTGTTGACCAGTGCCTGCCCCAGCACCTGATCCGACAGCATCGCCTGATACTGTCCAAGCCCGACATATTCCGATTTGAACGCCGAGAACTTACGGAAGGAGTAGCTGATGCCGATGACCAGCGGCACCAGCAGCACCACGACCAGAAGGATGATCGCCGGGCTGAGATACAGCCATGGTTCGATAGCGGCATGCGACAGCCGCTTCTTTCGCGGCTGGCCTGCGGATCGGATTTCAGACACGGCATAAGTCATTGGGTGCTAAATCGTCTCCTGGAGGAGCGCCGGAATTGGCGACAAGCGTCCTTCTCCCCGTTCACGGGGAGAAGATGCCGGCAGGCAGATGAGGGGCAGCGCGAACCTATCGAGGCATAGCGCCGCCCCTCATCCGGCCCTATCGGGCCACCTTCTCCCCGTAAACGGGGAGAAGGGAAGAAAAACTACTTCTTGTTCTTCGCCAGCCAGTCCTGCTGTTCCTTGGTCAGGAAGGCAGCCCATTGGTCGGCGACGTCCTTGGCCGTCTTCTGGCCAAGCAGCACTTCCTGGAAATTCTTGATCGCCACCTGGTCGACGAAATTGCCGAGGTTCTCCAGATGCGTCGGCGGGGTGACCATTTCATATTTGGAGCTGTCGCTGAGCTCCGTGAACCAGCCCTTGAACTGCTCCGTCTTGAAATGGGGATCCTGGTCGGCGCCGTTGTGGATCGGAACGACGCCGACTTCCTTGGCCCATTCCAGATTGTCCTTCGGCGACAGAAGCGTCGCCATCAGCTTCCAGGCGTCGTCCTTGCGCTGCGAGTTGGCAAACCTCGCCCACCCGTCATACCCCAGCGCCGCATAGG
>NZ_RZQY01000742.1:0-2776 GCF_003998575.1 Mesorhizobium sp. M7A.F.Ca.CA.001.10.2.1
CCCTATCGCCACGGCGAGATCTTGGTTGGCGAAGATAATTTCGGTTGCGGCTCGTCGCGCGAAAATGCCGTCTGGGCGGTTGCGGATTATGGTTTCCGGGTTGTCGTCGCGCCGAGCTTTGGCGACATCTTCTTCTCCAACAGCTTGAAGAACGGTCTGCTGCCAGTGGTACTGAAACGCGACGCAATCAGCAGCATCATGATCCAGCTCAAGGAACAACAGGGGGCGACCATTGAGGTCGATCTCGCCGCACAGACTCTGACCGCCCCGAACGGAGCGGTCCATTCCTTCGAGATAGATGAGTTCTCCAAGCACTGCTTGCTAAACGGCATCGACGAACTCGACTACACGCTGTCACAGAAGGACCAAATCGATGCCTTCGAGAAGCGCCACGCGGCCGAGCAGGGCTGGACCGTTCCGGACTGATAAGCGCGAATGCCTTCATCGCCCAAATGGCAGGTTTGGCGTAGCAAGGAACTTGTTGTCTATCGGCCGCGACCTTCCGGCTTTTGCGGCCGCCACGACTGCCGACTACGTCTTTAGAACGTGAAGTCATGTCGAGGAGTGACCCCTAAAATGAAGTTGTTGCATTATGGCCCGTTGGGCCAGGAAAAGCCCGGAATGCTCGATAAGGACGGCCGCATCCGCGACCTATCTGGCAAGGTGGCCAACATTGCCGGTAGTACGTTGCTTCCGGAAAGTCTTGACGCACTACGCGCCATCGACCCGATGACCTTGCCCTTGATCGAAGGCAACCCGCGCCTCGGTGCCTGCGTTGCCGGCACCGGCAAGTTCATCTGCATCGGCCTGAATTATTCCGACCACGCCGCAGAGACGGGCGCGACGGTGCCGCCGGAGCCGATCATCTTCATGAAGGCCACGTCGGCCATTGTCGGCCCCAACGATCCGGTCGAAATCCCGCGTGGATCACTCAAGACCGACTGGGAAGTCGAGCTCGGCGTCGTCATCGGCAAGACGGCAAAATACGTGTCGGAGGCCGAGGCGATGGACTATGTCGCGGGCTATTGCGTCATCAATGACGTTTCCGAGCGCGCCTTCCAGGCTGAACGTCAGGGCCAGTGGACCAAGGGCAAGTCCTGCGATACGTTCGGACCGACCGGCCCGTGGCTGGTGACGGCCGACGAGATCGACGACCCGCAGAACCTCAAGATGCATCTCGAGGTCAACGGGCGCAAATTCCAGGACGGCTCGACCAAAACGATGATTTACGGCGTCCGCTATCTGGTGTCCTACCTGTCGCAGTTCATGAGCCTGCTGCCGGGAGACATCATCTCCACCGGCACCCCTCCTGGCGTCGGCCTAGGCCAGAAACCGAACATCTTCCTCAAGGCAGGCGACGTCGTTACGCTCGGCATCGAGGGCCTCGGCATGCAGCGTCAGGAGTTCTACCAAGGCTGACAGGGGCACACGCCCTGCACAGCGGCAACGGTTCGGGAAACTCGGCTACGACAACGTCGCGGTGCGCGCGGGCGACGCACCATGGGCTGGCCGGACGCCGCGCCCTTCGACGCCATCCTGGTGGCGGCTGCCGCGCCCGCCCCGCCGCCCGCCCTGCGCGAACAGCTCGACATCGGTGGCCGGCTCTTGATCCCGTCGGCGAAGACCCTACAGCCAGCGTCTCGTCAGGACCGCACGAAGGGCAGCCGCGACCTACAGGGAGGAGGATTTCGGCGGCGGCCGGTTCCTCCCGCTCATCGGCGAACAATGCGGGGCCCGAAGAGGACTGACGCGCGGCGCCAACCGTTCCCAATCCGGCCGCGCTTGACGCTGCCGGATTGTCGCTTAAGGACTAGCGGTTCCACCCAACAAAGGCAGAACGGCATGTTCCATCCCGATTTCACGACGCTCAGAATCTTCCTTGCCGTCTACAATCTGGGCAACATCAGCAAGGCGGCGGCGCGCGAGAACATCGCGTCGTCGGCGATCAGCAAGCGCCTCCACTCGCTTGAATCGGAACTCGGGGCGCCGCTGTTCTATCGGCATTCGCGCGGCGTCGAGGCGACGCCCGCCGGCGAGATGCTCGCCAAGCACGCGGCGACCCTGTTCAGCCAGATCAACCGGATGACCTCGGAGATGAGCACCTTCGCCTCCGGCGTCGCCGGCCAGGTGCGCATTCACGCGCACACCTCGGCCATCGTTCAATACATGCCGAGCCAGATCGCCAGCTTCACCAAGGCCTATCCCTCGGTGAAGATCATCCTGGTCGAGGATTCGAGCCTCGGCGTCCTGCAGGCGACGATCGAGGGCCTGACGGACATCGGTATCCTCGCGGGCAACATGGCCTTCCCGGATGCGCTGGATGTCTTCGACTACAGGCACGACAAGCTGGTGGTTCTGGTTCCGGCCGGCCACCCGCTCAGCACGTCGGGCGGGGTGCGCTTTGCCGACACGCTCGGCTTCGACCATGTCGGGCTCGCCGTCACCAGTTCGCTCGGCACCCTGCTCGCGGGTGCGGCCGACGCGCTCAGCATGACGCTGAAGACGTGCATCGAGGTGAAGACCTTCGAATCGGCCGTGCGTATGGTCGAGGCCGGGCTCGGCATCACTATCCTGCCGGACGGCGTGCTGGCCGACAAAGTCGGCAACGACCGGGTCTGCGCCATTCCGCTGCTCGACGAATGGTCGACGCGTCCGCACGTCATCTGCGTCCGCAACGACCGACAGCTGACGACCGCGGCGCTGTTCATGCTCGATCACCTGCGGTCCGTCCCATAGCGGTGATCGCCAGCCGCCGCCGATCGTCGCTGTTTGATAA
>NZ_RZQY01000743.1:0-2771 GCF_003998575.1 Mesorhizobium sp. M7A.F.Ca.CA.001.10.2.1
TGCTGAAACCACCGCTGATGCGCGAACACCGGCTCTATCAGGCCGACTGGCTGATGCGGTTCTATGGGTTTTCGCAGCCGGAAATCCTCGCCGGGAGCAGCGACGGCATGCTCGATCTCGCCATCGACCCGAAGCTCGCCTGGGCGCTGCGCAACCGGGGGCAGTTTCCGGTCGACATCAACCGCGCCGACCGCGAAGCTCTGCTGCGGGTGCCGGGTCTCGGCACCAAGGTGGTGGCAAAGATTTTGGAGACGCGCCGGCATCGGCGCATGCGGCTCGAGGATGTCGGGCGGGTCTGCCAGTCGATCGCCAAGCTCAGGCCGTTCATCATCGCCGAAGGCTGGTCGCCTGGTGCGCTGACCGACAAGGCCGGCCTGCGCGACAGGATCGCCCCCTCCTGCGAACAATTATCGTTGTTCTGATCATGCGGCCAGCTGAACTTGATCTCGCCAGATACAGTGTACGGCTCGACAGCGAGACGGATTTTGCCGGCTGGCGTGACGCGGCACGGCGGCTGGCCCTGAATGAGGTCAGGCCCGAGGACGTCGGCTGGCATGTCGCGCCGGGCTCCGATCAGGCAGAATTGCCTGAAGTGCCTGCGGGCGCGCAACTCGCCGTGCCGCGCGACTTCATCGGGCATGCCGAAACGGCGTTCTGTCATTCCGATCCCGGCCGGTTTGCCTTTCTCTACCGCATGCTTTGGCGATTGCGCGATGAGCCTAAACTGCTGGAAATCGCGTCGGATCCCGACACCAGGCGGCTTGAGGCCATGGAAAAGGCGGTGCGGCGCGACAGCCACAAGATGCACGCCTTCGTACGCTTCCGGAAAATCGGCGACGGTGCCGATGAGCGCTATGTCGCCTGGTTCGAGCCGGATCATTTCATCGTCGAGCGCAACGCCGATTTCTTCGTCAGGCGTTTCACCGGCATGCGCTGGACGATCCTGACGCCCTATGCCTCCGCCGACTGGGATGGCGAAAGGCTGGCGATCGGGCCGGGCGCGGCCAAGGGCGATGCGCCTGATCAGGACGATACCGAGGCGCTGTGGCGCATCTATTTCGAGAACATCTTCAACCCGGCACGGCTGAAGGTGAAAGCCATGCAGAAGGAGATGCCGAAGAAATATTGGCGGAACCTTCCCGAGGCCTCGCTCATTCCAGACATGATCGCAGGAGCGGACAAGGCCGCCAAGGACATGATTGCGAAGATGCCGACAACACCCGCGCCGCACCACGCCAAGGTGCAGGCACGGCATTGGCCGAAGCAGCCCGCCGAAGCACCGGAAGATGATGCAGACACGATTCCCGAGTTGCGTGAGGTAGCGAAAGGCTGCCGCCGCTGCCCGCTGTGGCGCGACGCGACGCAGACCGTCTTCGGTGAAGGCCCCGACAATGCCAAGGTGATCTTCGTCGGCGAACAGCCAGGCGATCAGGAGGATCTCGCCGGCAAACCTTTCGTTGGTCCGGCCGGCAAGGTGTTCGATGCGATCCTGGATGATGCCGGTGTCGATCGGCAAAAGGTCTATGTCACCAACGCGGTCAAGCACTTCAAGTTCGAGCCGCGCGGCAAGCGCCGCATCCACTCCAAGCCGAATTCCGGTGAGATTCAGGCCTGCCGCTGGTGGATCGACCAGGAATTCGAGCTGATCAAGCCGAACCTCGCCGTGGCACTCGGCGCGACGGCGGCGATGTCGCTGCTCGGCAAGGCGATCCCGGTGACAAAGATGCGCGGACAAGTGATCGAGCGCGAGGACGGATTGCGCGTGTTCATCACCATCCATCCCTCCTTCATTCTGCGCATCCGCGAGTCCGCGGACAAGGAGGCTGAACGCGAACGGTTTCTGCAGGATATGAAGCTGGTGAAGCGGCTGATGGCCGCCTGATCAGTCTGTTTTCGCAATTCCGGACGGAAAACCGCTTCACACTTTTCCTGGAATTGCTTCAGCTACCTGATCAGAATCGCCCTGAGATCGTTGACATTCGTGCCGGTCGGGCCGGGTACGAAGAGATCGCCAACCGCGTTGAAGGCCGTCCAGGCATTGTTGCCGGCAAGCATGGCCTTGGCATCGACACCGGCCGAGCGCATGCGCGACACGGTCGAGCCATCGGCGAAGGCGCCGGCATTGTCTTCCGAACCGTCGATGCCATCGGTGTCGGCGGCCAATGCGTGGATGCCTTCGACGCCGTTGATGCCTATGGCGAAAGCCAGCAGGAATTCCGAGTTGCGGCCGCCCTTGCCTTTCGCCCGCAGGGTCACGGTTGTCTCGCCGCCCGATAAGATGAGCACCGGCTTCGAAAATGGTCGGTTGCGCGTCGCCACTTCGCGCGCGATCGCGGCATGGACGCCGCCCACCTCGCGCGCTTCGCCCTCGATGGCATCGGAGAGGATAACGGCCTCGACACCCTGCCGTTTCGCTTCCGCAGCGGCGGCTTCCAGCGATACCCCGGCCGAAGCGACCAGATGCACCTCGTTGCGCGAAAAACGCTCGTCGTCCGGGCTTGGCGCATCGGCGGCCGGCGAATTGATATGCGCCATCACCGAGGCCGGCAGTTTCATGCGATAGGCCGATATCGAGGCCAGCGCGTCGGCGCGGCTGCCTGTATCCGGTACGGTTGGGCCGGAGGCGACCATTGCCGGATTGTCGCCGGGAATATCGGAGACGATCAGCGACACCACCCTGGCCGGCCATGCGGCCGCTGCCAGCCTGCCGCCCTTGATGGTGGAAAGGTGCTTGCGGATGGTGTTCATCGCCGCGATCGGCGCACCAGAGG
>NZ_RZQY01000744.1:0-2757 GCF_003998575.1 Mesorhizobium sp. M7A.F.Ca.CA.001.10.2.1
TCGTAGCAGCGCCAGCGTGGTCCTTTCAGGCCCCGTAGAGCATCTCGTCCTGCAGCCGGCGCAAGGCGAACAGCCTTGTCGTCTGGTCGGGCGACGCATTGTCTGACGTCAGCAATTCGCCTTTCCTGACCGGTTTCAGCACCTTGCCGCCCTCGAGCAGGCCGACCGGCACGGCGCGCTGGGCACGGGCTTCGCCGACGGTCATCGTCCAGGAGCGGTAACAGGTCTCGCCGATCGCATCGAAGGTCTCGCCGGCGGCGAGATCCCGCTTGGCGACCGCACAGACTTCGGCAACGGGTTGCGGCAGCGGCACCATGTCGGGCTTGCCGAAAAGCATGATGCGGGCGGCGGTCAGCGGCACCTCCAGTGAGGTCAGATGATAGGGCCTAAACAGGCTGTAGTAGGGGCCGTGGCCGATATGCAGGTCGTCCATGCGCTCGATGATGCGCGGATGCGTCGCCTCGACGATGACGAACACGCCAGGCGCGACGCCCTTGCCGACCGTGTAGTCGACGACGCCTTTCCTGAGCAACAGACCGCCATCCTCGCGCGGGATCAGCACCTTGGCGAGGTCATCGCGGTCGGCCTTGGGGCCGTGCATGCCGGGCACGTCGGGCACCAGCCCGGTGGCGTTGGCGATGGCACACATCTCGACCATGGTCTTGGAACCGTCGACGAACTCGACCAGCATGCGCGGGTTCATGTTGCGGCGGATGGCTTCGGCGCGATAGTCGTCCGGTACGGCATCGTGGTTGAGCGGGTTGTTCTTGCCCTTGCCGGCCGAGACGATGGTCAGCCCGAGCGCCGACGCGAATTCGATCAGTTCCATGCAGCTCGACGGCTCGTCGCCCGCACCCACCGAATAGACGACGCCAAGCCGGTCGGCCTGCTGCTTGAGGTAGCAGCCGATGGTGACGTCGGCCTCGACGTTCATCATCACCAGATGCTTGCCGTGCTCCATCGCCATGAGGTCGAAATCGGCGGCGACGCCCGGCTTGCCGGTGGCGTCGATGACGACGTCGATCAGCGGATTGGTGACCAGCATCTCGTTCGAAGTGACGGCGATCTTGCCGCTCTCGATAGCGCCGGTGACTTTCGACGCGGTGTCGGCTTCGACGGCCATGGCTTCGTCGCCATAGGCGATACGGATGGCATCGCGCGCGGTGTGCGGGCGGCGCGTCGAGACGGCGCAGATCGAAATGCCTGGCATCAGCATGCCTTGGGTGACCAGATCGGTGCCCATTTCGCCCGAACCGATGACACCGATGCGCACCGGGCGGCCCTCGGCGGCACGCCTGGCGAGATCGCGGGCAAGGCCGGTCAGGGCGACGTTGGTCATGCAGGAATGTCCACAGCTTCGTGATTTGAGGTCGGATAGCAGGGAACGGGTTCTATTTGCCAACGAAACCCGGTCGCGACCGGCAATTTCCCGCGAAATCGTCTCGGAAGGGACGACCGCCGAGGCTCGATTGGCCGAAGCGCAACCAATTGACATCGCAGCTGACAACCCCAATAAAACATTCGTTTGTCAACAAAGGCAAATGTTCACCGACGCGACAGTCGGAAAGCATTCGCCTCTGGGGCAAATTGGGGAGTGTCTTTGCGCCGGGGCGTCAAAGGCTGGATGGAGCATCATTGCGAGGCGTCGAGCGAAGGCTCGCGGCTCCAGGGGAGGAAAAATGGATACTGTTCTCGCGGGCCTAAAAGGGGCCATCGATACGCTTGGCCCGACGATCCTGCTGCCAATTGTCATTTTCATCATCGCCGTGGTTCTGGGCGCCAAGGTCAGCAAGGCTTTTCGCGCCGCCGTCACCATCGGCGTCGCCTTCATCGGCATCAATCTGGTGCTTGGCCTCATGTTCACGTCGATTGGCGACGTCGCCAAGGCCATCGTCACCAACACCGGCATTCATCGCGACATCATCGATGTCGGCTGGCCCTCCGCGGCCGCGATCGCCTTCGGCTCGTCGGTCGGCCTTTGGGTCATTCCGGTCGGCATCCTCGTCAACATCGTGCTGTTGCTGACACGCATGACGCGCACGCTCAATGTCGACGTCTGGAATTTCTGGCACTTCGCCTTTGTCGGCTCGCTGGTGGTCGCCGCAACCGACAATCTGGCCTATGGCATCGCGGTCGCAGCACTTGTCGCAGCACTCTCGCTGCTGTTCGCCGACTGGTCGGCGCGCGCGGTACAGCAGTTCTACGGCGTGCCCGGCATTTCGGTGCCGCATCTCGCCTCGGCACAGATCCTGCCGATCGCCATTGTGCTCAACTGGATCATGGACCGCATTCCCGGGATCAACCGCATCAACATCAACACCGATACGATCGAGCGCAGGTTCGGCGTGTTCGGCGAACCTGTCGTGATGGGCCTCATCATCGGCCTCGTGCTTGGTGCAATCGCGTTCTACAATGCGGGTGATCTCAGCGTGGTGCTGGCCAAGGTTCTGGGCACCGGCATGACACTGGCCGCGGTGATGCTGCTGCTGCCGCGCATGGTCAAGATCCTGATGGAGGGGCTGATCCCCGTCTCCGACGCCGCACAGGCGTTCGTGCGCAAGCGCACCGGTGACCGAGAGCTTCTCGTTGGCCTCGATTCGGCGATCCTGATCGGCCATCCGGCCGCGATCTCGTCGTCGCTGATCCTGGTGCCGATCGCGATCATCCTGTCCATCATCCTGCCGGGCAACCGCGTCATCCTGTTCGCCGACCTCGCGGTCATCCCCTTCATCGTCGCCATGACCGCGCCGCTGGTCA
>NZ_RZQY01000745.1:0-2734 GCF_003998575.1 Mesorhizobium sp. M7A.F.Ca.CA.001.10.2.1
GTCGGAGATCGTGCGGTAATACTGGTCGTCCTGGCCGATCCGCTTCTTCAATCCGACCTTGAAGGCGTCCTTCTCCAGGAACAGCAGGTCGAGCGGCAAGCCGACGGACAGGTTCGACTTCAACGTCGAATCGAACGACACCAAAAGCAGCTTCACCGTCTCGGCGAGGCTCATCGTCTTTTCGTAGGCGCGGATGATGATCGGCTTGCCGTATTTGGTCTCGCCGATCTGGAAAAACGGCGTGTCATCGGTCGATTCGATGAAATTGCCTTCGGGATAGATCATGAACAGGCGCGGCTCGCTGCCCTTGATCTGACCGCCGAGGATGAAGGACGCATTGAAATAGGAATCCGCCTTCTCGCCAGCGGATGACGAATTGGCGATGACCTCCTTGACCGTGTCGCCAACAATGCGGACCGTTTGGTACATCGACGGCGTTTCGAGCAGCGTGGAATGTCTTTCGGAGATCGCCTTGGTGCGCTCGTCGAGCAGGCTGACCACGGCCTGCGTCGTCGCCAGATTGCCCGCCGACATCAAAACGATGACGCGCTCGCCCGGCTCTTCCCAGACATGCATCTTGCGAAAGGTGGAGATGGAATCCATGCCTGCATTGGTACGCGTGTCCGACATGAACACGAGCCCGCGATCGATCTTCAGGCCAACGCAATAGGTCATGGAATCTCTTCTAGAGCAATTCCAGGAAAAGTGTGAAGCGGTTTTCCGTCCGGAATTGCGTTAAAACAAGGGGATAGAGCGGTTCGGCGTTTCCTTGAAACGATGAATCGCTCGGCAGCAATCTTGCGAGGATTACTGCTCCACCGTGACGGTGACCGCAAGCTGTTCTTCCGCCTGTCCCAGCCGAATTCCCGACACCGGCGTGGCGTCGCGGTAATCGCGGCCCGTTGCCACCTTTACATAACGCTCGTCGGGTGAAATGCCATTGGCGGCATCGAAGGCAACCCAGCCGAGACCCGAAACATGCGCCTCGGCCCAGGCATGGCTGGCCGCCTGCTCGACCGTGGCTTCCAGCATCAGATAGCCGCTGACATAGCGGGCCGGAAAGCCCATGGCACGCGCCGCGGCGGCAAAGATATGGGTATGATCCTGGCAGACCCCGGTTTTCAGCGCCAAGGCTTCCTCCGCCGGCGTCGTCGCACTGGTGGTGCCGGGCGTGTAGACAACGCGCTCGCCGATGACAGCCATCAGCCGGTGCAGCCTTTCGATGTCGCTGCCCTTGCCGACCGATGCGGCGAGTTCGCGGATACCGCTGCCGATCACCGTCAATGGCGTCTCATGGCTGTACAGCCAGAGCGGCGTAAAGCCCTGGTGCGGCCCCGAGACACCCGCGGTGTCGCGTGTCACCACTTCGCCTGATGCTTCCACCGTGATGAAGTCGCGCTCGCCCTCGACGCTTAGCAGCCTTGTGTCATTGCCGAAATGGTCGACAAAGCGAACTTCTTCGCGCGCGCCTTCGATGGTCAAGGCCCAGGACAGAACGGTCTGCGTCGACCCGCTGACCGGAAGCAGCCGCAGCCGCTGCAACAGATAGTGCACCGGCGCGTCGTAGCGGTATTCGGTCCGATGGGTGATCTTCAGCCGCATGCTTCTATTCCGTTTGTGAGCACGATCTCCGGACAAACGGTTTCATTTGTCTGAGAAAACCGGCTCCCACCTTTCGGGACCATGCTCAATTGAACCGATAATCTTGTGCGATCTCTTCGCCCAGTTTGGTGTTGTCGCGAATGAAATTGGCAAGGAATTCATGCAGGCCGGCGTCGAATATGCCCTTGATCGACCCGGCTCTCAGCATTGTCTGCGTCTTCTCGGCCGTTGCGTGGCAGGCATGGCGCTCGCCGTAATCGTCGCCGAGGAATTTCAGATGCTCCGACAGGAAGCGATAGCAGAACATCAGCGAGCGCGGCATGCGGACATTGAGGATCAGATAATCGGCAATGTTGGTCGGCTTGTAATCGGCGTCGTAGACCCAGCGATAGGAGCGATGCGCCGAGACCGAACGCAGGATCGATTCCCACTGATAATTGTCGAGCGTCGAGCCGACCCAGGAGATCGACGGCAGCAGCACATAATATTTCACGTCGAGGATGCGCGCCGTGTTGTCCGCGCGCTCGACATAAGTGCCGAGCTGCGAGAAGTCGAAGATCTCGTTGCGCAGCATGGTGCCGTAGAACGAGCCGCGGATCAGCGCCGTCTCGCGCTTGATGGCGTCGAGTACGCTGGGCAGGTCGCGCTCGTCGATCGGCTTGGCCAGCATCCGCTTCAGCGACATCCAGGCTTCGTTGATGCTTTCCCAGGTTTCGCGCGTCAGCGCGGTACGCACCATGCGGGCATTGTTGCGGGCCGTCTCGATCGACGCCATCGTGCTCGACGGGTTCGACGTGTCGCGCAACAGGAAGTCGGCGACGTTGGCCGCGGTATAGTCAGAATATTTCTGGCTGAAGGTGACGTCGGAACCGGCGCTGAGCAGCACCGAATTCCACTCTTCCGAGGCACTCTGGGTACGAGTCAGCGCCATGCGCAAACCGGCATCGACCAAGCGCGCCATGTTCTCCGCCCGCTCGATATAGCGATTCATCCAGTAAAGCCCGTTGGCGGTGCGGCCGAGAAGCATCATCGTGCCCCGATTTCGAGCGAATAGCGAATAGTGAGTAGCGAATAGGGGAAAATCAGCTTCATGATTTTTGTTGCAAACTCCTGATCATGGAACGTAGCATTT
>NZ_RZQY01000746.1:0-2733 GCF_003998575.1 Mesorhizobium sp. M7A.F.Ca.CA.001.10.2.1
CCCTGTGGCAGGCGGCGGGGGGGTGCTGTCCCGCCGACTTCCAAGGGACTGGGAGGCGCTGCCCCTCACGCTTGCTCCGCCAGCCAGTCTCGCACCTTGCGGGCGTTGTCGCTGAGTTCCCGGTTCTTCGGCCAGACGACATAGAACGCCTTGCCGGTCTTCAGCACATGATCCGTCACCGGCACCAGCAAGCCCGACGCCAGCAGCCGCTCGGCGAGGTGCCGCCAGCCGAGCGCGATGCCCTGGCCTTCCATGACGCCCTGGATCACCAGGCCGTAGTCGTTGATGCGCAGGCCGCGCGCGGTATCGCTGAGATTGGCGCCCGCCGACTGGAACCATTCGTCCCAGCTGGCCGCCTCGCGATACGGCTCCTCCAGATGGATGAGGCGGTGCGTGGCCAGTTCGGCAGCGGATTGGGGCAGGCCGAACTTTGCCGCATAACTGGTGCCGGCGACGGGAAATATCTCCTCGTCGGCCAGCGGCAACGAGTGATAGTCCGGCCAGTCCAGCGGCGCGCCGCCGCGCACGCCGAGCGGAATGCCTTCCGCGATGATGTCGAGGTCGCGGTCGGCGGTCTGGATACGCAGGTCGATGCCCGGCAGTTCGTCGCGGAACTGCTGCAGGCGCGGCATCATCCAGAACGAGCCGAACGCGGTCGAGGCAGCCAGCGTGACATGACCGCCGGTTGCCTGCAGGCGCAGATCCTCCGCCGATTTGCGAATATGCGAAAGGCCGAGCGAGACATCGGCATGGAAGCGCTCGCCGGCCTCGGTCAGGAGAACCTGGCGGTGGCGGCGCTGGAACAGCTTGGCGCCAAGCCGTTCTTCCAGCCCGCGCACGGCATAGGAGACGGCGGCCTGCGTCATGCCGAGCTCGCGCCCGGCGGCGGTGAAGCTCGACAGCCGCCCGGCCGCCTCGAAGACGATCAGGCTGCCGGCCGAGGGCAGGAGGTGGCGCAGGCTTCGCATAAGCTGAGCTTATACAAGAGATCAGGATTTTCCAGCGTCACATCACCATTTTGTCGCGTTAGGCTCCTTCATGAGTGGAATGGAGTTGCCATGAACGCACCAGCCCCTGAAGTGACCGAACATGCCAACCGCCGCAGTGGCGGCCGCCTGGGACGCAAGGCCCTGCGCGGAGCTCCGGTAACGTCGTTTCCGACCCTGGTCCGCCAGATCCCCGTCTACCAGATGGTCCCCGATGAGGCGGTCGAGCTGATCCACGAGGAGTCGCTCTTGATCCTCGAAGAGGTGGGATGCGAATTCCGCGACGACGAGGCTATCGCACTGTGGAAGGCGGCGGGCGCGGATGTCTCGGAAACTCGTGTGCGGATCGACCGGGCCCTGCTGATGGAACTGGTATCGAAGGTCCCGCCGGAGTTCACGCTCAATGCGAGGAATCCGCAGCGTACGGTGCGGGTGGGCGGCAACAATACCATCTTCGTGCCGATGTATGGCGCGCCCTATGTGCGTGACCTCGACAACAACAGGCGCTACGGCACGCTCGCGGACCTCAACAATTTCCACAAGCTCGCCTACATGGCGCCGGCGCTGCATTCATCGAGTTCGGTCATTTGCGAGCCGATGGAAATCGCGGTACCGAAGCGTCACCTCCACATCATCCATTCCGCGCTTAAGCATTCCGACAAGCCGTTCATGGGCATCGTCACGTCCAAGGAGCGGGCGGAAGACACGATGGCGATGGCAGGCATCGTGTTCGGCGAGGATTACGTCCGCGACAATCCGGTCCTGGTGTCGATCACCAACTGCAATTCGCCGCTGGTGTGGGACGCCACCATGCTGGACGCGATGAAGGTCTATGCCCGAAGCAACCAGCCGCTGATCCTCGCACCCTTCGCACTGTGCGGCGCCTCGACTTCGGCGTCGGCCGTCGGGGCAGTCGCGCAGGTCAATGCGGAAGCGCTGGCGGGCGTCGCCTTCACGCAACTGCTGCGCCCAGGGTCGCCACAGATCTACGGACAGTTCATGGTCACCGTGGACATGAAGACCGGCGCTCCGATGGGCGGCACGCCGGAGGCGGCCCAGATGATGTACCTGATGGGCGCGCTGGCGCGGAAATACAAACTGCCGTGGCGCACCTCAGGCTTCCATGTCGGATCGAAGCTCAACGACGCCCAGGCGGGCTACGAGGCCAACATGCTGATGCATGCCGCCATCCTCGCCGGCGCCAACTACATCTGGCACTCCGCCGGGTGGCTGGAGGCCGGCCTGAGCTGCGGCTATTCGAAGTTCGCTACGGACTGCGAACAGCTGGTTGGCTGGTACAAATATGCAGGCGGCCTTCCGTTCGACGATTTCAAGGAAGCGATGGCAGCGGTCCGCGAAGTCGGGCCGCAGGGCCATTTCCTCGGCAGCAAACACACGCTCGAACATTTCGAGTCGGCCTTCTTCATACCCTCGATCATGGACTTCAATTCGTACGAACAGTGGAAGGCAGAAGGGGCGAAGGACCACGACACGCGCGGCCGCGAGAAGGCGCGCAACATGCTGGCGGATTACGAGGAGCCGAAGCTCGACGAAGGCATCGCCGATGGCCTGATGGATTTCATCGCGCGGCGCGAGGAGAGGCTGCCGGACAGCGTCAGTTGACGCGAAGAACCAAGATCAAAGGGAACCAGACGGGAGGAAAAAATGGCATTCTTCAGAAGCAGTGGCGATCGCGTGCCGAGCGCTATCGAGGCAATGGCGGTCGAAGCACGCGCGGGTCGTGTCG
>NZ_RZQY01000747.1:0-2731 GCF_003998575.1 Mesorhizobium sp. M7A.F.Ca.CA.001.10.2.1
ATCCAATACGCCGGCAATTGCATGACCCCAACAATGCGCGGGTTACGACCACGACGCATGAATTCGACCTGTTGCTTGCCTTTTGTCGCAATGCGGGCCGGGTTCTCTCTCGCGAGGAACTTCTGGGCGTAACCCATGCCGGGCTCGCGGGGCCGATCGAGCGTAGCGTCGATGTCCATATCAGTCGAATCCGCAGGAAGATCGAAAAGGATGCGCGCGATCCGGTGCTTTTGAGGACCGTTCGGTTGGGTGGCTATATCTTCACCGCGACGGTGGAGGAAGCATGAGTGATATCCTCCGCCGTTTCCTGCCGCAGTCTGTGCGTGGGCAGTTTGTGGCGATCATTTTCATCGCGGTGATCGTGATCATGTTCGTCGGTTCGGTCGTTGAGAGTTTCATAGAGAACGTCGACCTTCCCGCCGCGGAAGATAACGCAAGGCGTGCAGGCGTTGTTGCTGCCTTGTTGCAAGAAACGCCGGCGGAGGCGCGTAGCGCAATTCTGGCGACAGCAAAGCGGGCCGGCTTTGATTTCGAGATATTGCCCAGGGACCAGATAGCCGGCATTCCCCAGTCCTATCTGCAATGGCGAAGTGTCGAATGGCTTTTGCGTATCGACAGGGGGACGGTTGATGGACGCTGGCTAAGGATCGGCGGCCGATACGCGTTTGTCATCGACTTGGACCAGCAGGACGTCCTGGCCCATTTCGGCATGCCCGATTCCTGGCTGACATCGGGCCTCGTCCGTGCCTCGTTCTACAGGTTCATGGCTTTCGTCGCCTTGCCCGTGCTGATCTGGCTGTTTGCGGTTTGGGCCGTGACGGATCCATTGAAGCGCATCTCGGCAGCAGTCGGTTCGGCCGAGATTGAGAATGGCGAACAGCTCTTCGTCGAACACGGCTCCATTGAAATGGTGGGATTGGCGCGCGCCCTGAACAGGATGAGGACGCGCATCCGCACGATGATCGAAAATCGCACGCGCATGTTGCGCAGCGTCAGTCATGATCTGCGCACGCCGTTGACGCGGCTGCGGCTTCGCGCCGAGCGTATGGATGATGGACCCATCCGAACCGCAATCCTGTCCGATGTCCAGCACATCGAAATCTTGATCGACGAGACCCTGACCTATCTGCGCAACGATGTTTCGACGGAGAAGCTGCAGCTCGCCGACATTGCCAGCGTTCTGCAAACCGTCTGCGCCGAGTTCTCCGATGTCGGATTTCCTGTCTCATATTCCGGGCCGGACCGGCTCCTGGGCTGGTGCAAGCCCAATGCATTGGCGCGTGCGATCGCCAATCTCTGCGACAACGGGGTCAAATTCGCTGGCAATGTCACGGTCGCCTTGACAGCGACCGGCACGGCGGCGCGCATCACGGTAGGGGACGACGGGCCGGGTATTCCGATGACGGCACGCGCCCGTGTTTTCGAACCATTCTTCAAGGAAGACGCGTCGCGTGGCATTGCATCGAAGCATGGCTTCGGTCTGGGCCTGTCGATCGTTGCCGACATCGTCCAGGGTCACGGCGGCAGGATCGAATTGGAGGACAACCAGCCCAGCGGACTGGTCGTCACCATCGACCTGCCGAATGCCGCTGGCGTGCAGTCGGCATAGACGGCCTCCTGCCGGGCAGACGCGCTCTAAGCCGGCAGGCCGGGGCGATCGAGCTTTTTGGGCGACAGCGTGAAAATCTCGCACCCTGTGTCGGTCACGCCGATCGTGTGCTCGTACTGCGCCGACAGCGAGCGGTCGCGCGTCACCGCAGTCCAGCCGTCCGACAGAACCTTCACATGCGGCCTGCCCAGATTGATCATCGGCTCGATGGTGAAGATCATGCCTGGCCGCATCTCGACGCCTTCATTGGCGCTGCCGTAATGCAGGATGTTCGGCGCGTCATGGAACAACTGGCCGACGCCGTGGCCGCAGAAGTCGCGCACCACCGAGCAGCGCTCGCCTTCGGCAAAGGTCTGGATGGCGGCGCCGATGGCGCCGGTGCGGGCGCCCGGCCTGACCGCTGCAATGCCGCGCATCAGGCATTCATGCGTGACTTCGAGCAGGCGCTCGGCGGCGCGCTTGATCGTGCCGACCGGATACATGCGCGAAGAATCGCCGTGACAGCCGTCGAGGATGTAGGTGACGTCGATGTTGACGATGTCGCCATCCTTGAGCGGCTTGTTGTCGGGAATGCCATGGCAGACGACATGGTTGATCGAGGTGCAGGACGATTTCGTGTAGCCGCGATAGTTGAGCGTCGCCGGCAGCGCGCCGTGGTCCATGCCGAATTCGAAGACGAAGCGGTCTATTGCTTCGGTGGTGACGCCGGGCTGGACCATCGGCACCAGCTCGTCGAGGCAGCGTGCGGTGAGATCGCATGCCTTGCGCATGCCGGCAAAGCCGTCCTCGCCATAGAGGCGGATCTGGCCGGTATTTCTGAGCGGGGCCGTGGCAGCGTCGAGATAGGTGACCATTTTGTCCGTGTAGCGGGTAGGGCTCTGCAGGAGAGCCAGCGTGAAAATTTCCCCAGATTTGGCACTTGAGGGCAAAAGGTTCAAGGAAGAACTGTCTGATGCGGCCGCGCGCTTCCCGATATTTGCCTCGCAAGGGCGATGTCTTGCCGGTTTTTGCCCGGTTTGCTTCCCTTTCTGGCCATGGTGCGTTAGGGCGGGTGATGTTTTCGAGATCGCGTCCCTTCGCGGCGGCCAGGCAAACCGGATGGCCTGAAGCGCCGCTGACGGC
>NZ_RZQY01000748.1:0-2725 GCF_003998575.1 Mesorhizobium sp. M7A.F.Ca.CA.001.10.2.1
GTTTTGGCCGACATCGACGGAAATCCGCATCGGCTTGCCTTTGCGCCAGACATCCACCGTTTCCCTGGCGCCCGGCGCGACATCGGCGACCGCCCGCGACAGGTCCTTGGGATCCTTCACGTCCTGCCCGGCAAAGCTGGTGATGACGTCACCCGTCTCGACGCCGGCCTTGGCCGCCGGCGAACCGTCGTTGACCTCTGAAACCAGCGCGCCGCCGGAATGGTCGAGCCCGATGGCGCTCGCGACATCGGGTGTCACCTCCTGTATCTGAACGCCGAGATAGCCGTACTGGATGGAGCCGCCCTTCATCAGCTTGGCGACCACCTTCTGGGCCTGATCCGACGGAATGGCAAAGCCGACGCCGACGCTGCCGCCATTGGGTGAATAGATCGCCGTGTTGATGCCCACGACATTGCCGGCGACATCCACCAGCGGACCGCCGGAATTGCCGTGGTTGATCGGCGCGTCGATCTGGATGAAATCGTCGAACGGGCCGCTATGCAGGTCACGGCCGCGCGCCGAGACGATACCTGCCGTGACGGTGGTGCCGATGCCGAACGGGTTGCCGAAGGCCAGCACCTGGTCGCCTGGCATGAGCTTGTCGGAATCACCCCATTTGACGGTCGGCAGGGGTTTGTCTGACTTGACCTTGAGTACGGCGAGATCGTTCTTGGCATCGCGGCCGACAAGCTTGGCCGGAAGTTCGGTGCCGTCGTCGAGCGTCACCTTGATCGAAGAAGCACCATCGATGACGTGGTTGTTGGTGACGACGGTGCCATCCGCGCCGACGATGAAGCCGGAACCCAGCGCCTCGGCGCGCTGCGGTTGCTGTTGCGGCGGCGTCTTGGGCGTCGGCATGCCCTGGTCACCGAAGAACTGGCGGAAATAGTCATCGAAGGGCGAGCCGCCGTCGAAAGGAGATGCATCGCTCATCGTTTCAGGCTGTGCCTTCATGACGGTGGTGACCGTCACCACCGCCGGCTTGTCGGCGGCAACGATGGGGGCGAACGAGCCATTGGGCGCGGTGATGCCGGCGACAGGCGTCTGGGTTGTCGGAATGGTGTTGCCCTCGCCTTGGGCGAAAGACATGACGAAGGGGGATATGATCAGCGCAGCGCCCAGCAAGGCCGCGACGCGATGCCTACGAAGGATATCTGACATGGTCGTTTGTCCGGGCGAGAGTTGATCCAGCGCCGTGGCCTCTCCCGTGCGGGGAAATCGGTCATCGGCGTGTCGAGGTCGCAATTGCCCGTCTCGCCTACATGGCAGCCAACCGGATCGACGGCCTTGCATCTAGGGCGCGGATTCGCCCGATTTAGGGTTTTAGGGCGACCTTACGAAGATTTAATATCCGCACGGCGGCAGGGCCGCAAAGTCGTCGGGCGGCACCTTGCTGTCTCGCTGGAGCCTCAGCCACCGGCGCTTCGCTCGAGATAGGCCGTGGCAATCTCGCGCATGCGCTTGCCGTCGAAGCTCGGTCCGTGTCCACCATGACCGATGCGGATCGGCAGGTCCAGCAGGCGCCGCATCGTGCTGACATAGGCGGCTCGGTCGGAATCCGGCAGGTCGTCGATCAGCATGGCGTCATAGATGGCATCGCCGCTGAAGAACAGGCCGTCGACCTCGTCGAACAGCGCGATCGAATCCGGTGAATGGCCCGGCAAATGCAGCACGCGAAATTGCCGGTCGCCAAGATCGACGACATCGCCCTCGTCCAGGGTTCGCGTCAACGGCGCGGGCGGGATCCTGTAGTCGGCCGACTTCCATCCAGGCGCCGGCGGTTTCGAGACGGCACCCTCGAGGTCATGAAACATGTAGGCGTAGGTCGCGGCCTCATCCATGGTCTCGAACCGAGCCGCGCTCATCCTTGGCCCGGCCCGCAACGGGAATTCATGCAGCGAGCCGACGTGGTCGAGATGGATGTGGGTGGCAACGACCAGCAGCGGCTTGCCCTCCGCCGTCTCGATCTGCGGCGCCAGCGGACAGATGCCCATGCCGGTGTCGACGAGCAGGTCGGCATCGCGACCGCGCAGATGCCAGATATTGGCCCGAACATAGGCATGGACGAAGGGCTCGGTCAGCATCGTCGTCTTGTCGTCGACGACGCTCCTGCTGAACCAGTCGGGCATCACCTGTGAGCCGGGCATCAAGTGTGAGCCCGGCATCAGACGAAGGGCTTCCCGACCTTGTACTTTTCCGGCACCAGCCGCTTGAGATAGGCCATGCCGGCATCCGACAGCTGATTGACATCGGGCTTCATGAAATCGTCCGGCATGTGGCGTGTCTTGCCGGCGACGTTCTTGAGCGGCACTTTCTTCAGCACCGTTCTGGTGCCGTCATATTGCAGGGCCACCGAGCCGCCGCCCTGTTCGGCGACGGTGACGGCGAAAGCGCCGGCATCGAACGCCTCCTGCGCGTCGACCGCGCTGATGGCGCCGATATAGCCGCGCGGCATGTAGCCGAGCGCATCGACGCGGGCCCGCTTGCCCGGCAGGCCTTCCGCCAACGCGCGCTCGAGTGCGGCCGGCAGGTCGCTGCCCGACAGCTTGACGTTGCCGTGCGCGTCGCGCTCAAGCTGGTCCGGCGGCACCAGGCTTTCGACCAGTGCCTTGCCGTCGGCGGTGCTGACCCCTTCCGAAACGGCGACGATGCAGCGCTTGTGGCGATCGAGCGTGGCGCGGACGTCGTCGATGAAGCCGGCGGCCGAGAATGGGCGCTCGGGCAC
>NZ_RZQY01000749.1:0-2725 GCF_003998575.1 Mesorhizobium sp. M7A.F.Ca.CA.001.10.2.1
CCGTAGCTGACCGCGCAATTGCCCATGATCACCGCTGAAATCACCATGATCACGCCAATCGACAGGTCGATGCCCGCGGTCAGGATGACCAGCGTCTGCGCAGCACCCAGAATGCCGATAATGGCGATCTGCTGCAGGATAAGCGTCAGCGTGTAGGACGAAAAGAACCGCCCACCGATGGTGATGCCGAAAACGATGATCGCCAGAACCAGGACGATCAGCGGCACTGCGGCCGGCGTCGAATGCAGGAAATGCTGGATGCGCTTGACGGCCGATTTGTGCTCGTCGAAAGCGGCAACGCTTGTGTCGCTGCTCGAAAGAACTTTCTCGAATTCCTGAGCTTGAGCCATGTTTTCTCCCCGAAGGCTTCAGCCAAACGCCGACGCCAGTCCACGCCTTTCCGGTCTGTCGCCGGGATTGTTCGCGGTCACGCGAGCCATCGTCCACCCGAAGCGGCCGGGGATCAAGCCCCAGCCGCCCAGGTTCGGTAGATGCCTGTCAGACCGGCATCAGCCCCAGCATTTGGCGAGGCCTTCCTTGGTGTCGATGGACTTCACGCCGGTGGCCGGCTTGTCGGTCACCAGGTTGACGCCGGTATCGAAGAAGTCCTTGCCTTCGGTCGGCTTCGGCTTGGTTCCGTCCTTGGCGAAAGCAGCGATCGCCTCGATGCCGAGTGCTGCCATCTGCAACGGATATTGCTGCGACGTCGCGCCGATGACACCTTCGGCCACCGACTTCACGCCGGGGCAGCCGCCGTCGACGGAAACGATCAACACCTGGCTTTCGAGGCCGACAGCCTTGAGCGCCTGGTAGGCGCCGACAGCGGCAGGCTCGTTGATGGTGTGGATGACGTTGATGGTGTTGTCCTTCTGCAGGAGGTTCTCCATCGCCTTGCGGCCGCCCTCTTCGTTGCCGTTGGTGACGTCGTGGCCGACGATGCGGGGATCGTCCTCATCGCCGATCTTGTTGGGATCCTTCACGTCGATGCCGTAGCCCATCATGAAGCCCTGATCACGCAGCACGTCGACAGTCGGCTGCGAAGGCGTCAGGTCGAGGAAGCCGATCTTGGCGTCCTTGGCCTTGTCGCCGAGCGTGGCGGCTGCCCAGGCACCGATCAGCTTGCCGGCTTCGAGATTGTCCGTCGCAAAGGTCGCGTCGGCGGCGTCGATCGGATCGAGCGGCGTGTCGAGCGCGATCACCAGCAGGCCGGCGTCACGCGCCTTCTTCACGGTCGGCACGATGCCCTTGGTGTCGGATGCAGTGATCAGGATACCCTTGGCGCCGTCGGCGATGCAGCTCTCGATGGCCGCGACCTGGCTCTCGCTGTCGCCGTCGATCTTGCCGGCATAGGTCTTGAGGTCGACGCCGAGTTCCTTGGCCTTCGCGGTCGCGCCTTCCTTCATCTTGACGAAGAAGGGATTGGTGTCGGTCTTGGTGATCAGGCAGGCACCGACACCAGCCGCGGATGCGGACGACGCAAACGCCATCAGCCCCAGAGCCGCGGCGGCAAACACGGTCGATTTCAACAGTTTTGTATTGGTCACGATTTCCTCCCAGTGGATCCATCCGGATGCCGGCCAACCGGCACCTGCAGCGCGTCCAACGAAATTCTCCCAGCGTGGACGCTGCCTCAACAGACACCAGCACGAAGCCTCTGTCAATAATTAAATCACTCTTATTTATTATTGACAGCCTTGCTTCGTTCACCCATTCTGGCCCAAAAGCATTGAGGGGAAACGACGGGAGGAACAGGGTGGAAACGGCCATTGCGAGGCACGGTTCGCCCGAGGTGAATGACAGTCTCATTCACCGCGGCACCAACCAGAGCGGCATGCGCGACCACAATGAGCGGTTGGTGCTGTCGCTGGTGCGCCAGCACGGCAGCCTGGCAAAATCCGACATCGCCCGCATGACCGGCCTTTCGGCGCAGACGGTTTCGGTCATCATGCGCGAGTTGGAGGAAGAAAGCCTCCTGCTGCGCCAGGCGCCGTTGCGCGGCAAGATCGGCCAGCCTTCCATTCCGATGGCGCTCAATCCCGAAGGCGCTTTCTTCATTGGGCTGAAGATCGGCCGCCGCAGCGCCGAACTGGTGTTGATAGATTTCCTTGGCCATGTCCGTTCGATGCTGCAGCATTCCTATCGCTACCCGGCGCCGCGCGAGACGGTGGACTTCGTCAGCAACGGCATGCGGCAGATGCGCGGTGCGCTGACGCCCGCGCAAGACAAGCGCATCGCCGGGCTCGGCATCGCCATGCCGTTCGAATTGTGGAACTGGGCCGATACCGCCGGCGCCCCCCGCGACGTGATGGACGAATGGCGTCACCGCGACATCCGGGCCGACATCCAGGCGCAATGCGATTTTCCGGTCTATTTGCAGAACGATGCCACGTCGGCCTGCGGCGCCGAGCTCGTCTTCGGCCAGGCGGGCGCTGCGCGCGACTTCGTCTATTTTTATATCGGCGCCTTTGCCGGCGGCGGCATTGTGCTGAACGGCCGGCTTTTTGGCGGCCCGACCGGCAATGCCGGAGCGCTCGGCTCCATGCCGGTGCCCGGGCCGGACGGCAAGCCGACCCAACTGATCGATGTCGCTTCCATCGCCATGCTCGAAAAGGCGCTCAATGCGCGCGGCACCGAAGCCTCGCATCTGTGGACCTCGCCGGAAGATTGGGGCGAGATCGGACCCGAGCTTGACGACTGGATCGCCAGCGCCTCAAGGGCGCTCGCC
>NZ_RZQY01000074.1:0-15097 GCF_003998575.1 Mesorhizobium sp. M7A.F.Ca.CA.001.10.2.1
GACCTTGCTCGAAAACGCCATCGCCGGCACGGTCTGAGGCGTTTTCCGCGCCGCAAAGTGATCTGAAAAGGGGCTATGAAAACAAGGGGGAGGATGACGGGCAAGGCAAAAACTAGTTAGCCGGAAAAAGAATCGCGGAGCGATTGCTACATCAGGTTAAAAAGAGTTTACTTTTTCGCACTGCGAGCAGCCGCTTTCACAAAGCTTTCATCTGGCTGTCACATGAAAACGATACCGCATCGCAGGCGTCCAACGGCGTCAGTTCAACGGAGAGAACACATGTTCAAATTCACGGGGAAAGTGCTTTCCCTTTCGGCCGCGGCGCTTTTCGCGTCGACGGTGATTTCGTCCGCGGATTCGCTGGACGATCTCGTCAAGGCCGCCAAGGCGGAAGGCCAGCTCACCACCATCGCGCTGCCGCATGACTGGTGCGGCTACGGCGACGTCATTGCAGGCTTCAAGGCGAAGTATCCGGAAATCACCGTCAACGAACTCAATCCCGATGCCGGTTCCGGCGACGAGATCGAGGCGATCAAGGCCAACAAGGACAACAAGGGCCCGCAGGCGCCCGACGTCATCGACGTCGGCCTGTCCTTCGGCCCGACCGCCAAGGCCGACGGCCTGATCCAGCCCTACAAGGTGTCGACCTGGGACTCGATCCCCGACAGCGCCAAGGATGCCGAGGGCTTCTGGTACGGCGACTATTACGGCGTGCTGTCGTTCATGGTGAACAAGGATCTGGTCAAGGAATCACCGAGCGACTGGGCTGACCTCTTGAAGCCGGAATTCGCCAACGCGGTTGCTCTTGCCGGCGATCCGCGCGCCTCGAACCAAGCCATCCAGGCGGTCTACGCTGCAGGCCTTTCCGGTGGCGCTGCAGCCGGTGAAGCCGCCGGCACCGCTGGCCTCGACTTCTTCAAGAAGCTCAACGCCGCCGGCAATTTCGTTCCGGTCGTTGGCAAGCCGGCAACCCTCGCCCAGGGCCAGACCCCGATCCTGATCAACTGGGACTACAATGCGCTCGCCGGCCGCGACACGCTGAAGGGCAATCCGCCCGTCGACGTCGTCGTGCCGAAGACCGGTGTCGTCGCCGGCGTCTACGTGCAGGCGATCAGCGCCTACGCGCCGCATCCGAACGCAGCCAAGCTGTGGATGGAGTACCTCTACTCCGACGAAGGCCAGATCGGCTGGCTGAAGGGTTATTGCCACCCGATCCGCTTCAACGATCTCGCCAAGAATGGCAAGATCCCGGCGGACGTGCTGGCAAAGCTGCCTCCGGCGGAATCCTATGCCGCAGCAGTGTTTCCGACGCTCGACGAGCAGGGCAAGGCCAAGGAAGCGATCAGCAAGAACTGGGACGCCGTCGTCGGCGCCAACGTGAAGTAACTCACACCATGCCGGGCGGCTTCGCGGCCGCCCGGTCCTTCTCTCGAAGACGGTAGCCGGCGCATGACTGATATCTCATTGTCCGACCACGCTGTTACCGGGAAGACTGCGCCTCCCGCCGAAGCACGCAGCATGCGGCTGCCGACACAATGGCTTGGTGTCGCGCCTTTCTTCATCTTCGCCATCATGTTCCTCATCCTGCCCACGCTCTATCTGATGCTGGGTGCATTCCAGAACGATGCCGGCGAATTCACGCTCGAGAACATCGCAGCGCTGGCGCAACCGTCCATCGTTGCCGCCTACTGGGTTTCGATCAAGATCAGTCTTGCGTCATCGCTGATTGGCGCATTTGCGGGCCTGGCGATTGCCATCGCCATCGTGCGCGGTGGCCTGCCAGACTGGATACGTTCGGCGACACTGACGTTTTCCGGCGTGGCCTCCAATTTTGCCGGCGTGCCGCTGGCCTTTGCCTTCCTCGCCACGCTCGGCCGCCTCGGCCTTGCGACGGTGATCCTGAACACCGTGTTCGGCCTTAACATCTACGCGCACGGCTTCAACATCCTGTCATTCTGGGGCCTGACACTGACCTATGTCTATTTCCAGATACCATTGATGGTGGTGATCATCGTGCCGGCCATCGACGGACTGAAGAAGGAATGGGGCGAGGCCGCCGCGACGCTGGGCGCGACCATGTCCCAGTATTGGCGCATGGTGGTCATTCCGGTGATCTGGCCGAGTTTCCTCGGCACCGTGATCCTGTTGTTCGCCAACGCCTTCGGCGCCATCGCCACCGCCTATGCGCTGACCGGCTCGTCGCTCAACATCGTGCCGATTTTGCTCTATGCACAGATCCGTGGAGATGTGCTGCACAATGCCCATCTCGGTTATGCCATCGCCTTCGGCATGATCGTCATCACAGGTCTTGCCAATGTGTTCTACATCTGGTTCCGGACCCGTTCCGAGAGGTGGCTGAAATGAAGTCGGGAAAGTTCTGGGCCTGGCTCGTCTTTGCTCTTGGCGCGGCCTACTTTTTCATCCCGCTGATCGCGACCGTGGAGTTCTCGATGCGCATGCGGCGCGGGGAGTACTCCTTCGACGCCTACAAGGTCGTGTTGGGCGATGCCCGCTTCCAGGCCACCTTCGGCTATTCGGTACTGGCCGCCGTTTTCACCATCATTCTCGGCGTGCTGATCGTGGTGCCCGCCGCTTATTGGATTCGGCTTCGGCTGCCGCAATTGCGGCCGATCGTCGAATTCATTACCCTGCTGCCGCTGGTCATTCCGGCCATCGTCATCGTCTTCGGCTACATCAGAATGTACGGGTCGAATTCGCCGCTGCCGTTCCTGGCGACCGATACAGGCACCAATGCCTTGCTGGTCATCGGCTATGCAACACTGGCGCTGCCGTACATGTATCGCGCCGTCGACACCGGGCTTCGCACCATCGACGTGCGCACACTGACGGAGGCGGCACAGATCCTTGGTGCTGGTTGGGGGACGATCATCACCCGTGTCATCCTGCCCAACGTGCTGATCGCGGTGCTCTCGGGCGCCTTCCTCACCTTCGCCATCGTCATCGGCGAATTCACCATGGCCAGCCTGCTCAACCGGCCGGCCTTCGGCCCCTATCTGCAGAATATCGGCGCCAACCGCGCCTATGAGCCGGCGGCACTTGCCATCATCGCCTTCGCCATCACCTGGGGCTGCATGTCGCTGATACAGATCCTGTCCCGCTTCGCGCCGAGATCGGCGAACCGTCCGAACTGAAAGTCAAAGCCATGGCCGACCCATTCCTCTCCATCCAGCACGTTCGAAAATCCTTCGGCGCCACCACGGTGGTCGAGGACTTCAATCTTGACGTCGAGCGCGGCGAATTCGTCTCCTTCCTCGGCCCGTCCGGCTGCGGCAAGACCACCGTGCTGCGTATGGTGGCGGGCTTCGAGGAGCCGAGCGCCGGCACGATCGTCGTCGGCGGCAAGGACATTACGAGGTTGAAACCCAACCAGCGCAATGTCGGCATGGTGTTCCAGGCCTATGCGCTGTTTCCAAACCTGACCGTGGCGCAGAATATCGGCTTCGGCCTGAAGGTCGCCGGCATGCCCAGGGCGGACATCGATGCTCGTGTCGCCGAGATGCTCGGCATCATCAAGCTGCCGCAGATGGCGGATCGCTATCCCTACCAGCTCTCGGGCGGCCAGCAGCAACGCATCGCGCTGGCCCGCGCCATCGCGCCGAAGCCGAAGCTCTTGCTGCTCGACGAGCCGCTGTCGGCGCTCGACGCCAAGGTGCGCGTGTCGCTGCGCGAGGAAATCCGCTCGATCCAGAAGAAGCTCGGCATCACAACCATTTTCGTGACGCACGACCAGGAGGAGGCGCTGTCGATCTCGGACCGGATCGCCGTCATGTATGGCGGCAAGGCCGAGCAGGTCGGCACGCCGTTCGAGATCTACAACCGCCCGGCGACCAAGTTCGTCGCCAATTTCGTCGGCACGCTAAACGTGCTCGAAGGCACCGTCACCGATGCCGCTGCAGGCACGGTGCGGGTCAATTCCGAACAGGTTTCGCTCAAGGGCAAGCTCAACGGCTCCAAGTCCGGCGACACGCTGTCGCTGGCGCTGCGTCCGGAAGCGATTTCGCTGGGCCGTCAGCCCGGCCGTGACTCCAGCCTTTCGGGAGAAATCTCCGAAGTGCATTTTCTCGGCTCGGTCATCCGGGTTCGCGTCGGCATCGGCGGCAACACGGTCTCGCTCGACACCTTCAACAGCCCGGCAACCCCGCCGCCCGCTGTTGGTGAAAAGGCTGAGATCTCGTTCTCGTCGAGCGACATGCTGGTGCTGCACTAAAAACGGCAACACCGGCTTGGATGGCCAAGCGAAGCGAAGCCAGTGTTCTATTCGGTGGGGCAACGTCCCCAAAGGATAGGTTGCGCGAAGCTGAAATCGATCTCCAGCAGGGTATTGGGTGTCATCATCAGCAATGCACTCGTCCCGTTGGCGTTCTTCAGAATTTCCTTACCGTTTCCACTGCCGAGCACCTCCATTTGCTGTTCGATGTTCCATCGGTAGTTGTAGGATATCCCCGTTTTGAAAATGTACTCTCTGTGGATCGCGTGCTTCGAACGGGTAACCGGACCAATAATGTCGAAGGAATAGTCCGTCAATTTCTTAAAGGACTCTCCAAATTTATCACAGTATTTCTTCATGTTGTCTTCGTTGGTCAGGTCGGAATAACCAAGGTCGATCCACTTCCCTTCGATGAGAGACATCATTGTCTCGTTAGTCTTCTGCGCCCAAAGCCCCATGCCCGGATCCGGTCGCGTCGTTCCCAGAAGTTTGATCTTAGCCGCCGCCAATTCATCATATAACGCGGAAGCGCCAGCCGCCGGCGAGAGCAGTATCAATGTGAACAGCGTTGCGGACAATCTCAGCATGGGAGGTCCTCGATCAGCCAATTGTTGCGACATGACTTTGGCGACCAGTAATAAACGACCGTTGGTTTTCATAGGTCAAGGCTGATTGTTATGCTGGCCTGGCCTCAAGCTGGCGCGATGAAGGGCTTCGAAATCGCCTGGAAGACCGGCAGGGCTTCCATCCGTGTGGCGTGGGCTTCCAGAGCCGGAAAGCCCGTCAGCGAAACCAGCCCGGGATGGGCCTCGTCGATGAAGCGGAGCGCCGCGGCAACCGCGATGTCGGCGTGACCGATGCGGCCGTCGAACCAGTATGGTGTCGGCCCCTCCTGACGATCGGCCTCCAGCACAGCCAGAACAGCTTCGATCTGTGTACGGCAGCGCCCGATCCAGAGGTTCGAGACTTTCTCGTGCAGTCGCAATTCGTAGAACAGGCTGATCGCCTTGTCGCCCAGCCCGGTCGCAAGGGCCGAGACCTTCAGCGCCTGATGGCGCGCCGGTTCGGTCGCCGGAAACACCCGTCGGTCGGCCGGAACCAGGCTGTCGAGGTAGTCGAGCATCAAATGGCTCTCGATCAGCACCTCGCCATTGTGTCGAGCCCCAGTATCGGCACATTGTAGGGCCGAATCTTGTCGGCATCGCCGAAGGCCGACCAGGAACGATGTTCGTAGGCAATTCCATACAAGGTCAGCGCGATTCCGACGCGGCGGACGAAAGGCGAGTCATACTGGCCGATGAGGATCATGCCATTCTTGTACGGCAAGAGGCTGTTTAAGGCGTACTGCCAGAGGGCTTGAGTTTGATGGCCAATCGACCCCATCCTGCAGGTATATCTGCGCCGGCAATCCCGTCTCACTGAAGTAACAGCCCATGGCTCTTTTCGAACTCACCCTTGTCCTGCTTTTGATCGCTGTCGCGCTGACGGCGCTGTCGCGGCGCGTACAGGTTCCCTATCCCTCTTTGCTGGCGCTGGCCGGGGTGGCCATCGCCTTCGTGCCTGGCGTGCCGACCATAGAGATCGATCCGGAACTGGCGCTAGCCCTGTTCATCGCGCCGGTGCTGCTCGATGCCGCCTATGATACCTCGCTGCGCGATCTCAACCGCTACAGGGTGCCGCTTGTGCTGCTGGCGCTTGGCGCCGTCCTTTTCACGACAGCGACGGTCGCACTTGCCGGCTGGGCGATGGCAGGCCTGCCGATCGCCGCGGCCATAGCGCTTGGCGCCATCGTGGCGCCGCCCGATGCGGTTGCGGCATCGGCCGTGCTTGGCCAGTTCAAGGTGCCGCACCGCATCACTGCCATTCTGCAAGGCGAGAGCCTGCTCAACGACGCCACCGCCTTGCTGATCTACCGGATGGCGATTTCGGCGGCGGCAGGTTCCATTCTGCTGAGCAGCGCCGTTCCGATGATCCTGCTGTCCACGCTCGGCAGTCTTGCGGCCGGCTACCTGCTTGGCCGGGTGTCTCTGATGACGCTGGGCCGGATCGAAGACCCGGCGAGCGGCACTGTGGTGCAATTTGCCGGCACATTCGGGGTCTGGATCCTGGCCGACAGGATCGGACTGTCGGCCATCATCACCATAGTCGTCTATGCCATGACGATCGCCCGCACCGCGCCGCGCCGCATGCCGGCCAGAAACCGCATCAGCTCCTATTCGGTCTGGGAGACGGCGGTCTTCGTGCTCAATGTTCTGGCTTTCGTGCTGATGGGCCTGCAGGCGCGTACGATCGTCGGCCGGCTTGCCGGGCAAGGGCAGACCGATGCGTTCGTCCTGGCTGGGACAGTGCTTGCCATCGTCATCGTCTCACGCCTCATCTGGGTGTTGGGGTGCGGCGCGATCATCAGGTGGTTTGGCCGTTTCGGCGTGGCTGATCGTCAGCGTGACGCTCCGTCGTTTCGTGGCGGCGTGCTGATCGGCTGGTGCGGGATGCGCGGTTTGGTGACGCTTGCGGCGGCATTCGCCCTGCCGGCTGACTTCCCGGCCCGCGACCCGATCGTGCTCGCTGCCTTCACGGTTGTGCTCGGCACGCTGGTGCTGCAAGGCATGAGCCTGAAGCCGCTGCTGCGCCTGCTGAACCTCGACCCTGACGAAACGGTCGACCGCGAGATCGCGCAGGCGCGCGTCGTGGTCATGCAAGCCGCGCTCGACATATTGAGCGGCAAGACATCGGACGCGGCGGCCGCGGTGCGCGAGCAATATGCCGCTCAACGCAAGATCGCCAAAAATCCCGACGATGCCCAGGCGGCGACCGAATATGACCGCTTGCGTCTTTATGCGATCAAGAGCCAGCGCGACGCGCTGGAGGAATTGCGCCGCAACGGGACGATTGGCGACGAAGCCTATCATCGCCTTGAGGAAGAGATCGACTGGACCGAACTGGCGGCGTCGCCACCCGGCCGTTTCCAGCCGCTGAATACATAAGGCATCGCACGCCGTTTTCCGGCGCACGGAAGATATCGAAGTGCTTCGGGATCGGTGCATGATCCCGGTGAAGGGCAAGGCTGGTCCAAGCCACGTCCATTCTCCTGCACATTGCCACCGTGGCATCGAACCGTTACTGCCAACACGAAATTGAGCCGGATAAGCAATGAAGCTGGTCAGCTACAACATCCAGTACGGGTTCGGCGGCGACGGCCGCTACGATCTTTCGCGCGCCGCGCGCATCGTTGCCGGCGCCGACATCATTGCGCTGCAAGAGGTCGAGCGGCACTGGCAGCGCAGCAATTTCGACGACCAGCCGGAACTGCTTTCGCGTCTGCTGCCCGAACATCACTGGGTCTACGGCCCGGCCTTCGACATGGATGCCAGCGAAAGGCGCGACGGCCGTCTGGTCAATCGGCGCCGCCAGTTTGGCACCATGCTGCTGTCGAAACTTCCGATCGTCTGGTCGCGGCTGCATGCGCTGCCGATGCGCCGCACGCAGCGGCCGCTCAACACCCGCAACGCCGCGCTTGAATGCATGATCCGCACCCCGGCAGGGCCGGTGCGGGTGTTGTCGCTGCATCTCGCCCACATCGCGGCCGAGGAGCGGCTGGAGCAGATCGACTACCTCATGGCCGAGCATCGCCGGGCACCGTCCGATGGCGGACCGTGGAGCGGCGTCGACGACGAGCCCACGCGCAATTGGACCAGCGGCGAAGCGGAGCCGGAAAACCCGCTGGCGGCGATCTGGATGGGCGATTTCAACATGGAGCCGGACAGCGCCGAGTATCGCCGCATCGTCGGCAGCACGCCCTACCATAGGGGTGCCGCCTATCTCAGCGGTTTCGTCGATGCCGCCGCCGTTGCCGGGGAGCCGGTTCCGGACTTCCACACCCATGTGAAGACCATCGACGGCCGACTGGCAAAGCGCCGGCTCGACCATTGCTTCGTCGGCGGCATGTTCGCCGGGCGGGTGCGTTCGATCAGTGCCGACATCGGCGAGGTTGCCTCGGATCATTTTCCGCTGCGGGTCGACATAGACCTGGAAACGCCCGGCATCGCCACATGACGCTTTTCGTCTTCTTTGCAGTGCTTGCCGCCGCTGCCATGCACGCGATCTGGAATGCGCTGGTCAAGGTTCATCTCGACCGCTTCCTGTCGATCACGCTGATGACATTAGGCATGGGCGCGGCGGCACTCGTGGTGCTGCCCTTCGTCGAAGTGCCGAAGGCGGAGGTGTGGCCCTACATCATCGCCTCGGTCATTTTCCACATGGGCTACCGGACCTTCCTGATCGGCGCCTACAAGGCCGGCGATTTCGCACAGACCTATCCGCTGGCACGGGGCACAGCACCTCTGCTCTCGGCCTTTGGAGGCATGTTCGTCGTTGCCGAGATTCCCGGCCCGTTCGCCATGCTCGGTATCTTCCTGTTGTCGGCCGGCACGCTGGTGATGTCGTTTCGTGGCGGCGCGCATCTGGAAAAGCTTAACCTGCGCGCGGTCGGTTTTGCGCTCGGCACCTCCATCTTCATCGCCAGCTATACGCTGTCGGACGGCAGTGGCGCGCGGCTGGCGGCAACCGCGCAGAGCTATGCCGCCTGGCTGTTCATCTGCGATGCTTTTGGCGCGTTGGTGCTGTGCCTCATCTTCCGTGGGCCGAAGGCACTGCCGGTGCTGGCGCGCGACTGGAAGGCAGGGCTGTTCACCGGCGTGCTCAGCGGCGCCGCCTACTGGATCGTCATGTGGGCGATGACCAAAGCACCGATCGCTTCGGTGGCCTCGCTGCGCGAAACCTCGATCCTGTTCGCCATGATGATCTCGGTCTTCGCTCTCGGCGAAAAAATGACCGGCTGGCGCGGTGCCGCCGCGCTCAGCATCGTGGCCGGCGTCGTCGCGCTGAGGCTTGGTTAGGCGCCGCTCAGGTCAGGACGGTCATCACCTGGCCACGTCGTTCCGGGCTGAAACGGATGACGACGATGATGCAGACGGCGACCACGCCTGCGAACAGCGCCAGGGCATAGCCATAGCTGCCTCCGGCGCTTTCCGCGATTCCCGCCTGATAGGGGCCGCCATAGGACGCGGCGAGATTGCCCGCCTGATAAATAAAGCCGGGCAAGGTCGCCCGCACCGCGCCGGGCGAAAGCTCGTTGAGGTGCACGGGGATGACGCCCCAGGCACCCTGGACCGCGACCTGCATGACGAAGGCGCCGATGGCGAGCATGAACGGCGTGGTCGAGTAGGCCCATAGCGGGATGGATGGCAAGGCGATCAGGCATGCCAGCGTGATGGCGTTGACGCGGCCGATCTTCTCCGACAGCGCGCCGAAAGCCAGGCCGCCGACGATGGCGCCGATATTGGCGACGATGGTGATCCAGCTCACCGTATGCGGATCGAAGCCGTGCTGCTTCTTCAGGAAGGTAGGGTAGAGGTCCTGCGTGCCATGACTCAAGAAATTGAAGAACATCATCAGGACGACGGCATAGAGCGCGACGCCCCAGTGCTTCTGCAGCGTTTCCCACATGCCCGGTCTCGCGGTCTTCTGCGCTTCGACGAAGGCCGGCGATTCCGGCACATGCGATCGGATGAAGAGCACGATCAGCGCCGGCACGAAGCTGAGCAGGAACATGGCGCGCCAGCCGATCGTGTAGCCGCCGATCGTCTGCTGATAGAGCAGGCCATAGACCACCGCCGCCAGCAGATAGCCGGCCGGATAGCCGCATTGCAGGATGCCGGAGACCATGCCGCGTGCGCTCGGCGGAATGGATTCCATGGCCAGCGAACTGCCCAGTCCCCATTCGCCGCCCATGGCGATACCGAACAGCGCGCGCAGCGCCAGGAAAATGCCAAGATTGGGCGAGAAGGCGGCCAGCGCGCCGATCACCGAATAGCTGACGATGTTGAGCATGAGGATGGGCTTGCGCCCATATTTGTCGGCAAGCATGCCGAAGAAGAACGCGCCGATGAAGCGTGTCGCCAAGGTCAGGAATAGCGCCTTGGAGACTGCGGGCACGTCGGCGTGGAATTCGGTCGCGATATCGGTGAGCAGGAATGTCAGAAGGAAGAAATCGAAAGCATCGAGCGTCCAGCCCAGGAATGAGGCGAGGACGGTCTTCTTCTGCTGCGAATTAAGGGGCAAATCTTCCTCCATCATCATCGATGGGGGGAATTATCGGCCAGTTCAGGGAAGACCGGTGGTCACGTTTTCGCGTGGCTCATTTGATCGAACGCCAGCTGGAATGGCGGAAGGTGCGATGAGAGCGACCGGTGCCATCTGTCGATGAACTCGATCGTGGCTTGAGGGTGAGGTCTAGATTTCGAGATCAAACACCAGCAGTCCGTCCGTGCCGCCTTCCAGGGCAGCAACCAGGCGCGCGCCGGCGCGCTGGTGCGCTTCATGCACAAGATAGGCATCGCGCGCGGCAGCATCGCGGAAATCGATGGTGAAGCCGTGGGTGAAGCCGCGTGCGAACGGCTCCGGGCTGACATTGGCGCTTAATTTTACGGCGTCCATGCCGTCGATCACCTGTCGAAGCGCCTCGAGATCGGAATGGATCGCCATGCGCTCGGTGGTGGCGACATCATTGCGGAATCTAGCGAAAACACAGTGCCTGATCATATCTTACCCCTCAGTGGCTAAGCAGCCCGGTTTCCGGAAAACACCGCCGGCGGCAGCGGCTCGCGGCCAAGGACCAGGTCGGCGCCCTTTTCACCGACCATGATGGTCGGCGCATTGGTGTTGGATGAAGGCACGCGCGGCATCACCGAGGCATCGCAGACGCGCAGGCCCTCGATACCGCGCAGCCGCAGATCCGGCGTCACGACAGCCATATCATCATGGCCCATGCGGCAGGTGCCGACCGGATGGTGGTCGGTCTTGGAACTGCGGCAGGCATAGTCGAACAGCTCGTCGTCGCTGGCGAGCGACGGGCCGGGCAGCACCTCGCGCAGCACGTAAGGGGCAAGCGCCTTCTGCCGCATGATCTCGCGGGCCAGCCGCAGCCCCTTGATCGACATGGCGCGGTCATAGGGATCGGACCAGTAGTTCGGATCAATCAGCGGATGGTCGGCCGGGTCGGCGCTCTTCAGCCGCACGGTGCCGCGCGAGCGCGGCCGCAGGAAAGCCGAGTTCAGGGTGACGCCGGGGTTTTTCAGCTTCTCGACGCCGGCTTCGATGCCGGAGCCCAAGCCGAGATGAAACTGGATGTCGGGCGAGGCGGCTGTCGGGTCGGCGTACCAGAAGCCGCCGGTCTCGAACAGGCTGGAGGCCACCGGCCCCTTCTTCAGCAGCAGATATTGCAGGCCGGCCCAGGCCGTGCGGTGCAGCTTGGCGTAGTTGTCATAGGTGTGATCGCCGGTGCATTCGGCGATGACGAACAGATCGAGATGGTCCTGCATGTTGGAGCCGACGCCGGGCAGGTCATGCACCGGCGTGACGCCGACCGACTTCAGATGGTCCGCGGGGCCGATGCCCGACTGCATCAGGAGTTTCGGCGAGCCGATGGCGCCGGACGAGACGATCACCTCGCGCTCGGCGTGCAGGATTTTCTTCTCGCCGCCTGGCCTGTCGACCAATTCGACGCCGATGGCGCGGCCCTTCTCGACGACGATGCGCGTCACCAGCACATCGGTTCGGACGGTCAGGTTCTTGCGGGCGCGGATCGGCTTCAAATAGGCGACTGAAGCGGACGAGCGCCGGGCATCCTTCTGGGTCAGCTGGTAGTAGCCGACGCCTTCTTGGGCAGCGCCGTTGAAGTCCGGGTTGAAGGGGATGCCCATCTCCTGGCCGGCACGGAAATAGGCTTCGCAGATCGGCAGCGGCGCAATCGGGTTCGAGACGCCGAGCGGCCCCTGGTCGCCGTGAAAATCGTTGGCGTAGCGCTGGTTGTTCTCAGCGCGTTTGAAATAGGGCAACACATCGCGATAGCCCCAGCCGGCGAGGCCCTCTTCCTTCTCCCAGGCGTCGTAATCGCGGGCGTTGCCGCGCGTGTAGATCTGGGCGTTGATGGACGAGCCGCCGCCGACCACCTTGGCCTGCGTGTACCAGAAGACGCGGTCCTTCATGTTTCTCTGCGGCACGGTCGACCAGCCCCAGGAGGCGATCCCCTTCGTCATCTTGGCGAAGCCCGCCGGCATGTGGATATAGGGATGCCAGTCCTTGCCGCCAGCTTCGAGCAGCAAGACCGAGTTGCCCGGATCCTCGCTCAGCCGGTTGGCCAGAACGCAGCCGGCCGGCCCGGCGCCCACGATGATGTAGTCGGTCATGAAACCATCCATTTACAGTCGCGCCACGGAGAGCGCACCGTCGACATTGATGATCGAGCCGGTCGAAAAGCCGAGCTTGCCACCGGCGAGCGTTGCCACCACCGCACCGATATCCGATGCTTCGCCCCAGCGCTTTGCCGGCACCAGACCACCGTCGATGAGGGCGTCGTATTTGGCGGTCACGCCTGAGGTCATGTCGGTGCGGATGATGCCGGGCCGCACCTCGAACACGCCTATGTTTTCGGGAGCCAACCGCAGCGCCAGGTTCTTCACCCACATCGAAAGTGCGGCTTTCGAGATGCAGTAGTCCGGCCGCTCCGGCGATGCCATTTCGGCGCTGACCGAGGTGATGGTGATGATTGATTTCGGGGGATCGCCTGGCGCGGCGAGCATCGCCTTGGCCACGGCCTGGCTGAGGAACACAGTGCCGCGCAGATTGATGCCGAGCGTGCGGTCGAAATTCTCCGGCTTGAGGTCCAAGAGGTCACCGCGCACCACGGCGCCGACGCCGGCATTGTTGACCAGGCAATCGATACGGTCGAAGGCGCGCATCGCGGCATCGACAAGTGCGGTGTGGCTGGCGAGATCGGCGATGTCGCACTGGATGTAGGCAAATTTCGCGCCACGCTTGGTGATGTCGGCGGCAAGTCCGTCAGCGGCTGTTTCGGCAAGGTCGGCGACCAGAATATCGTAGCCGCCATCCGCCAGCGCCTGGGCACAGGCAAGGCCAATGCCCCGCGCGCCGCCGGTGACGATGGCGGAGGGGCGGGTCATTGGAAGCTAGCCTTGCGGATGTCAGCGCCGCCCCTCATCGCCCTGCCGGAGCGTTCGTCGTTCGAAAAGCCAAGCAGTTGGCTTTTCGTCCGCTGCGCGGACCACTCCTCAACCCCCCGTATAGTGACGGGGAGAAGGACGCTCGCGCCGCCGTTCTCGCCAATCGCCAAAGGATCGCCGAGGTTGCGACCAGCTTTCTTCTCCCCGTTTACGGGGAGAAGGTGCCGGCAGGCGGATGAGGGGCGGCGCAAACCGATCATGCCGTAAGCTCCACCTTGCGGATGTGATCGGCAACGCGCATTGCCTGGGCGGCGATCGACAGCGCCGGGTTCACGGCGGCCGAATTGGGCAAGAAGCTTCCGTCGACGACGAAGAGGTTCCGGTGGTCGAAGGAGCGGCAGTAAGGGTCGAGCGCCGCCGTCGCCGGATCGTCGCCCATCTTTATCGTGCCGCATTGGTGCGACGGCGTGCGCTTGTCGAAGGGGCGCGACAGAACGATGGGATAACCGCAGGCGCGGAAATTTTCGCGCATCACCTTGGTCAGCCCGTCGAGCGACCGCATGTTGGAGCGCCGCCATTGCATGACGATGTCCTTGCCGTCGACCATGATGCGGCTTTCCGGATCGGGCAGATCCTCGCACATCAGGTACCAGTCGACGGCGTGGCCGGCCATGAAATCGAGCGCGAATCCCGGCGTGTATTTGACATTGGCCCGCAGCATGTTGCCGTCGATCTTGCCGAGCAACTGGACGTTCCCCAGCGGCTTGCCGCCCTTGCCGTCGGACAGGTAATAGTCGTTCAGCATCAAGGTCTTCTGGTAGACGGCATCGTTGCGACGGCGCGGGTCGATCGCCAGCATGGCGCTGGAATTGTGGTTCATGAAATTGCGGCCGACCTGGTCGGCGCGGTTGGCTAGGCCTTTGCCATCCGATGTGGGCGAGCGCAGCAGGATGACAGCGGAGTTGACCGCGCCGGCCGAGAGGATGACCAGCTTCGGTGATACTTTCTTCAGCTCGCCATTCTGCCGGTAGTGAATGGCTGATATCGTCGTGCCGTCTGGCGAGGCTTCGAGATATTCGACGTAGGCGCCGGTTTCGAGCTTGATGTTCTGGTCGGTGAGGGCCGCCGTCAGCGGTCCCGTTTGTGCGTCGACCTTGCCTTGGCCGGTGTTCGGGAAAGCATCCCAGCCGGTCTTGCCCTCCTTCAGCCAGGTGTCGATGTCGACACCGAGCGGCAGCGAGGCCGGATGCAGGCCAAGGTTTTTCAGCTCGGCGCGGGCGCGGGCGATCGGTGCCTCGTCGGGCACCGGCTTGTAGGCGTAGGGGATCGAATGGAACGGCTCGGTCGGATCCTCGCCCAGTGCACCGCGCACGCGAAACAGCTGTTCGGCTTTCGAATACCAGGGCTCGGATTCGTCATAGGTGAACGGCCATGCCGGAGAGACTCCGCCGAAATGCTCCATGGCCGCAAAGTCCTCCTTGCGGTAGCGGATCAGCACCGCGCCGTAGAACTTCGAATTGCCGCCGACATAGTAATAATTGCCGGGGTTGAAGGCGGCGCCGCCGGCCTCACGCCACATCTCCTTCGGCCTGTAATGGCCGTCGACGAAGATCGAGCGCGTGTCGCGCGCGTGCGGCGTCGCCGGCAACGGCTCGCCGCGCTCCAGCATCAGGATCGAGGCGCCGCTGCCGGCAAGGCCGGAAGCGATCGTAGCGCCGCCGATGCCGGAGCCGATGATGACGATGTCCGGATTTGTCATGGCCTAAATCGCGTCCCGACGCGCTTTAGTTTTTTGTTTTGATGCATGTCGTTGCCCCAAAACCGGATCCACTTTTGGGCGACATACATT
>NZ_RZQY01000750.1:0-2721 GCF_003998575.1 Mesorhizobium sp. M7A.F.Ca.CA.001.10.2.1
CGTCGGCGCTGCAGGCCTATGTCAACGCCATGGAGCAGTCCGGGGTCATGAAAACCCTGGCCGAGCCGACCTTGACCGCCGTATCCGGGGAGAAGGCGACCTTCAAGGTCGGCGGTGAATACAATATGGTTTCAGGTGTCTCAGCAAACGTATCGCAGGACAACCAGACCGGCCTGAAGACCTACACCATCGAAAAGATCGAGTACGGCATCGGCCTGGAATTCCAGCCGGTGGTGTTGTCTCCCGGTCGCATAAGCCTGAAAGTTAGGACGTCGGTTTCCGAGCCGACAACCGAGGGGTCCGTATCGCTCTCCTCAGGCGTGACGAGCCCCGGCATGAATGCACTGTCGCTGCGCAAACGTCTTGCCGATACGACCGTTGAACTCCCCTCGGGCGGCTCCATGATGATCGCCGGCCTGGTTCGCGACGATGTCAGGCAAGCCGTCAACGGGTTGCCCGGGCTGACAAAGATCCCGGTGCTCGGCGCGCTCTTCCGCAGCAGAGATTTCGTGCGCAACGAGACCGAACTCGTCATCATCATCACGCCCTATCTGGTGAAGCCGGTGGCGCGCAACGACCTTGCCAAGCCGGACGACAATTTCAACGCCGCCAGCGATGGCGCTGCCATGTTCCTTGGCCGAGTCAATCGCGTCTACGGCACCATGCAGACCGACAAGCCCAACGGCCGCTACCACGGCGTCGTCGGCTTCATCTACAAGTGAGCGGGGAAGCGGACATGTCTCAGTCAGCATTGAAGGCAAGCACCATCGCCGCACCGATGCGCTTTGGCCGCTCGCAGGTCTGCCGGCGGTTCGTTCCTGTCCTGGCGGTTGCGGTGGCGGCGCTGCTCACCGGCTGCGCCCAGCGCGACAGCATCACGGTCGGCGCCATCCCGGACGATTATCGCACCAACCATCCGATCGTGATCGCGGAGAAGAACCAGAAGATAGACCTGCCGGTGGGCGCCGGTGACCGTGGTATGACGGGCTCTCAGCGTGACACGCTTTCGGGCTTTCTCGACGGCTACGACAGGAGCGCCGCTCCGGCGGTGACGATCGCTATCCCTGTCGGCTCGGCCAACGAGATCGCGGCGGCCGCTGCCAGCCGCGATTTTGTCAGGCTGGTGGTTGCCAGCGGCATCAAGCGCAACCGGATTGTCATGACCTCTTATCAGTCCGCTTCCGCCGAAGCCTCGGCCCCGATTCGCGTCGCCTATATCTCGGTGAAAGCTCAGACCGACAAATGCGGGCGTTGGCCCGAAGATCTGGTGGAGACCTCGGAAAACAAGCACTACGCCGATTTCGGCTGCTCGTATCAGAACAACCTCGCCGCCCAGATGGCCAATCCGGCCGACCTGCTCGGACCGCGCAAGCAGGCACCTATCGACGCCGAGCAGCGTGGGAAAGTCATCGATGGGTACCGAAATCAACCCTTCTTTGATTGGGAAGCAGAAGGCGAAGTTAGCTACTAACGATCGCAGTTCGGAGTACACGAACATGAACAATCTGGCCTATGACACTCCTGTAGACGGCAGCGATACCTCGCAGCAGGACATCGCCGCGATGCAGGCGTTGCGGCCGATCCCGCGCATCTCGATCCAGGCATTCTGCGAGACCGAGGGTGTTGCCAACCCGGTCGAGCGCGCCGGCGAGGACCGCCGCATGACGAAGGCGCATCTCAAGGTCCATATGGGCGGCGTCCCCACTGCCATCGAATTCTACCAATCGGCGCCGACGCCCAACCTGATCCTGCTGGAATCGCGCAGCGAGCCCAAGCAATTGCTGGAGCAACTCGCCCAGCTCTCGGAATATTGCGATCCGACGTCGAAGGTGGTGGTGATCGGCCACTACAATGATGTCGGCCTCTACCGCGAGCTCATCCGCAACGGCATTTCCGAATATGTGATCGCTCCGGTCTCGATGGCCGACATCGTCAGCGTGGTGTCGTCGATTTTCATCGATCCGGAAGCCGAGCCGCTCGGCCGCTCGATCGCCTTCGTCGGCGCCAAGGGCGGTGTCGGCTCCTCGACGATCGCCCACAATGTGGCTTGGGCGATGTCCTCCCTGTTCAAATCCGAAGTGGTCGTCGCCGATCTCGATCTGGCTTTCGGCACCGCCAACATCAATTTCGACCAGGATCCGGCGCAAGGCATCGCCGAGGCGGTGTTTTCACCCGAACGCATCGATGAAGTCTATCTCGACCGGCTGCTGACCCAGTGCGCCGAGCATCTGTCGCTGCTGGCAGCGCCTTCGACGCTCGAACGGGTCTATGATTTCGATCCCGAGGCCTTCGCGCAGCTTATCGACACCGCCCAGCGCAGCGTGCCGCTTCTGGTGCTCGACGTCCCGCATGCCTGGACGGGCTGGACCAAGAACACCCTGGTCAAGGCCGACGAGATCGTCATCACCGCGACACCGGAACTCGCCAATCTGCGCAACACCAAGAATCTCGTCGATATGCTCAAGCGGCTTCGTCCCAATGATCCGCCGCCCAAGCTGATCATCAACCAGGCCGGCGTGCCGAAGCGCCCGGAGATTTCGCCGTCCGATTTCGCCGAGCCGCTCGGCCTGTCGCCGATGTCGGTCATTGCGTTTGATCCGTTGCTGTTCGGCAATGCCGCCAACAACGGACGCATGCTTGGCGAAATGGATGCCAAGAACCCGGTCGTCGCGATGATCAACGAAATGGCGCATGTGCTGCCCGGGCGCAGCGCAATCAAGC
>NZ_RZQY01000751.1:0-2713 GCF_003998575.1 Mesorhizobium sp. M7A.F.Ca.CA.001.10.2.1
AGACAGACCTGGATCCAGTCAGCAGACCGCGCTCTTCGAGCACCGGATAGGCCATCGAGGCCAGCAGCGAATTGATCTGCTTCAGGTCGCGGATGGTGTCGAGATGGATCGAGCTGGTCTCGACGCTCTTGGCAGTGCCGTCGCGCAGGCGCACGAAATGGCTGGCGCTGGTTTCTTTTTCGCGGTCGCGAAGCCGGTCTTTTTCCAGCACCAACTGGCGGGCGGTCTCGGGATCGCGCGACACCAGAACGTTGAAGGCAAGCCGCGCATTGGCCAGCACCGAGCTATGGAAGGCGCACAGCTCGGCCCAGCCCTCGTCGGTGAATTCCAGTCCGCGCTCGAACTTCTTTTTCACATGCACCAGCATGTTGCGCACGATGATGTCGCCGACCTGCTCCAGCTTGACGCAGGCGCCGATCAGCTCCTGGCAGCGCAGCGCCTCGTCCTCGGTCAGCGCGTTCCTGGTCAACTTGGCGAGGTAGAGCTTGATCGCGGCGTGCTTGCGGTCGACGCGGTCGTCGAGTGCGGCCAGCGCTTTAATCTTGTCGGCGTCGGCGCTTTCATAGAGTTCGATGATGCGCTTGAGCATGATCTCGATCGTCTCGCAGACCCGCACCACCTCGCGGGTGGCATTGGCAAGCGCCTGGCTCGGCACGTCGAGCGCGCTTTCGTTGAGCGCGGACAGCTCGACGACGTCAAGCGAGGCGGCCGGCACGGGCTTGATGCCAAGTGCGACGATCTTCTCCGAAGCGCGGTAGACAAACCCTGCCAGCGGCAGGCCGGCGAGCAGGATCAGCACATTGAACAGGATGTGGGCATTGACGATCTGGTCCGCCGCCGTCGAACCGAGAAAGGCGAAGTGCGGCCTGAAGATCATGACCAGGATCAGCATGACAAGCGAACCAAGCCCGCGCATCAGGAGGTTGCCGATCGGCACGACGCGCACCTCGGGGCTCGACGAGCGGGTCAGCATCGGCGCGATGATCGAGGAGCCGAGATTGACGCCGAGGATAAGAACGACGCCGAGTTCAGGCGTGATCAGGCCGCGGCCCGCCAGCGTCGCCATCAACAGCACCGCCGCGATGCTCGACTGGAACAGCCAGGTGATCAGCGCCGCCAGCAGATAGGCGGTGATGGAATCGGTCGAGAAGTAGTTGATGATGACCGGCATGAGCTGGCTGTTGCGCAGCGGCTCAGACGCCTGTCCGATCATCTCCAGCGACAGGATCAAAAGGCCGATGCCGACCAGAATGCGGCCGGTCTGGCGCCAGTCGCGCCGCTCGGTGGCCATGAACATGACCGTGCCGGTGATCAGGCACAGCGGCACCAGCAAGGTGAGGTCGAAGGTCAGCAGCTTGACCACCAGCGCAGAGCCGATCTCGGCGCCGCGCACTGCCAATTGGCCCGCGGCGCCCGAGACGATGCCAGAGCCGGCGAAGGAGCCGACCAGCAGCGTGACGGCGGTGGAGCTTTGCAGGGCGATGGCAAGGCCGGTGCCGGCCAGCACCGCCATGATCGGATTGCGCATGGTGGCGCGCAGGCGATGGCGCAGCACGTCGCCATAGGCGCGTTCGACGCCGGTCTTCACCATGCGGGTGGCAAACAGCATCAGCGCCACGGCGCCGGCCAGATGCAGAAGGACGACGGACCCGCTCATTTCGTCCCCCGCATGCAAACCGGATGCGCGTCCTGTTTGGCGTGGCGATCAGAAGGGAAAACGAGGGTACGAATCATGTTCATGGCGGTGGCTTATAATAGCTCGAATATTTTAGCCGGATAATAAAATCTTGTCGATTTCAAGGGCCGTTGCAGCGCGACGGGCGGTGTCGGAAAATGGACGGACGCGCAAATGGTTGCATTGCGGGGCGGACGCGAAGCAACGGATAGGCCGAGTTAGCAGCGCGACAGACTCCTGACCTTTGCGATTATGTTCAGCTCTATCGGGTAAATCAAGGAATTCATTACGCAATTGTAATGCAGGCGTTCAGTTTCGGTTCATCGGTGGCCCGCTATTCCTCTGGCATCGACAACCAAGGAGACTTCTCTTGAAACGCATTGTCCTTTCCGCACTCGCTTTCTCGATGCTGGCCGCTACGTCGCTCACCGGCCAAGCCGCACCGCTGAACGCACCGAACGCTCCGCAGTCGAACTACAGCCAGGTCGACTGGCAAAAGCCCACCAACAGGGATGTCAAGAAGCGCTTCATCCAGAAGCGCGTCATCCATAAGAAGGTCATCGTAAAGCGCAACAACTGGCGCAACGGCCACAAATATTCAGGCTGGAGACAGCACCAGCCGATCCGCGACTACGGCCGCTACGGCCTGCATCGTCCCGGCCGCGGCCAGGAATGGATCCGCGTCGGCAACGACTATGTGTTGGTCGGTGTGCTCTCCGGCGTCATTTTCGGCGCGCTTGCCGCGCACTGATCGCTCCCCAGGCGGATATTGGAAAGAGGCGGCCCGCAACGGCCGCCTCTTTTGCCTGTGGAAACCGGGTATGGCCCGCATTAAGGGTCGTCGGATTTCGCGGGTATGATTATATAATCGGGAAACGAGTTCCCCGATGCGCTTTCCACCCGCCTTCCTCGACGAGATACGCGACCGCGTGCCGATTTCATCGGTGATCGGCCAGCGCGTTGCGTGGGACAGGAAGAAAACCAACGCGCCGCGCGGCGACTATTGGGCGTGCTGCCCGTTTCATGGCGAGAAGAGCC
>NZ_RZQY01000752.1:0-2691 GCF_003998575.1 Mesorhizobium sp. M7A.F.Ca.CA.001.10.2.1
GGTCAAGGCAGCGCGCCATCGACATTTGACCGCGCTTTCCAGCAACGATCAAGTCGCGGCCTGCCTCCACCGACCCCCTCTGTCGCCTTCGGCGACATCTCCCCCTCGAGGGGGGAGATAAAGCAGCGCTCAGCCGAGCTCTTACTTGGCCGGCTTGTACCAGCTGTCGAGACCGGTCTGCAGCTTCTTGGCCGCGGCTTCCGGCGTATCGGTGCCGTTGATGACGTTGGCCGATTCAACCCAGGTCTCGTTCTCGAGGTTCGGCGTGCCACGCGACAGGATCTGGTAGGTCGAGCGGATGGTCGACTTGCACTTGCCGCGCCAGGAGACGAATTCCTGCGCCAGCGGGTCTTCCATCTTCACCGGCGAGGAGTTCAGGCTGAAGAAGCCCGGCAGCGCGTTGGCGTAGATGGTGGCGAAGTCGGGCGAGGCGACCCAGGACAGGAAGGTCTTGGCCGCATCGGCGTTCTTCGAAGCCGCGTTCAGGCCCATGCCGATATCGGTATGGTCTGATATGTAGCAGGTGTCGCCGGCCTTCTCGACCGGCGGCGGGAAGGCGCCCATCTTGAACTGGGCCTGGGTGTTGAACAGGCCGATTTCCCACGAGCCGGCCGGGTAGATGGCGGCGCGGCCGAGCGTGAACAGGTTCTGGCTGTCCGGATAGGTCTGCGCCTCGAAGCCGTCGCCGAGATAAGGCTTCCACTTGGCCAGTTCCTCATACGGCGCGACCCAGTCCTTGTCGGTCAGCTTCTGCTCGCCCTTGATCAGTGCTGCGCGGCCGTCCTCGCCCTTCCAGTAGTTGGGGCCGATGTTCTGGTAGCCCATGGTCGCGGCTTCCCAGAGATCCTTGGTGCCCATCGCCATCGGGATGTAGGTGCCGTCGGCCTTGATCTTGTCGAGCGCGGCGAAGAACTCGTCGCGGGTCTCCGGCACCTTGATGCCGAGCTTGTCGAAGGCGTCCTTGTTGTAGATGAAGCCGTGGATGACCGAGGCCATCGGCACGCAGAAGCTCGCCTTGCCGTCGTCGGTCTGCCAGGCGGACTTTGCCACGGGCGAGAAGTTCTCCATGCCGGGCAGCGCCGAGAGATCGGCAAGGTTGCCCTTCTTGAACAGCTCGAGCGACTTGTCGAACGGGCGGCAGGTGATCAGGTCGCCCGCCGAGCCGGCGGCGAGCTTGGCGCCGAGCGCTGCGTCATATTCGGTCGGAGCCGAGGGCGCGAACACCACCTTGATGCCCGGGTTCTTGGCTTCGAAAGCCGGGAGCAGCTTGTCCTTCCAGATGGCAAGGTCGTCACCGCGCCAGCTTTCGATGTTGAGCGTTACGTCTGCGGCAGAAGCAACCCCGGCCGAGCCGAGAATGCTGGTGCCCAAAAGCAGTGCCGTCAGTAGTTTCGTTGTCATGCTCAGTCTCCCTGTTGACCTTTTTCAGGTTCGGTTTTGATGAGAACGGAGGCTTTTGAGCCCTTGCTCCCCTCTATAGCGGAAAGGGCCGGGCGCAGCTTCTGGCCGGCCTCTTCCAGTGTCTTCTGCGCCGCGTCGGTGCTGTCGGCGCCGGCGGCGAGCAGAATGGCGGTCTTGACCGCGCCGCCGCTCTTCTCGAGCAGGCGGGCCGCTTCGTCCGTGCCGCACCCGCTGACGGCGGCGACGATGCGCGCCGCGCGGCCGCGCAGCTTGATGTTGTCGGCCATCAGATTGACCATGTAGCCGTCATGCACATGGCCGAGATGGATGGCGGTCAGCGTCGACAGCATGTTGAGCGCGATCTTCTGGGCGGTGCCGGCGCCCATACGCGTGGAGCCGGCGATCAACTCCGGCGGCGTTTCGAGCAGGATGGCCACATCGGCCAGGCGCAGCAGCGCCGTGTTGCCGTTGTTGGCAATAGCGATTGTGGCGGCGCCCCGAAGCCGGGCGTCCTCGATGGCCCGCACGGCATAGGGCGTCGTGCCGCTGGCGGAAATAGCGATCAGGCAGTCGCCCTTGCCGAGGCCGGCCTCGGCGACCGCTGCCGCAGCCTCCTCGGTATCGTCTTCCGGCCCTCCGGCAAGCGTGCGGAAAGCGTCGTCGCCGCCAGCGATCAGGATAGCGATGCGGTCACGGTGAATGCCGAAGGTGCCCGGCAGTTCCAGCGCATCTGCCAGCGCCATCAGGCCTGAGCTGCCGGCCGCGGCGTAGGCAAGCTTGCCGCCGCTCTTCAGCCTGCCGGCGATGATCTCGGCGGCCCTGGCTATGGATGGAATGGCATGGCGCACGACCTTGGCGGCTTCGATCTGCGCATCGGCCAGATAGGAAAGGATGGCGTCCGGAGGCTGGATATCCAGCCCCTCGGCATTTTTGTGAAGCGCTTCGGTGCGCGTTTCGGCCATCCCGGTTCCTCCAATACCAGAACAATACCAAAAAAATACCACTTGTCCACACGCATTAACGAATTCGCTGGCCGGAAATCGCTGAGCCGGCGAAATTCATAGGATTTTCAATAAAATACGGCTTAATCTTTTTGAAACGGAAATTAACCCTTGGCTATTGGTATTTTATTGGTATTATCCGCCTGGAGGAGAAATCACGTGAATTTCGTGCTCGGAATCGATGGCGGCGGCACCAGCTGCAGGGCCGCCCTGGCAACGGCGGACGGCACGGTGATTGGCCGCGCAAAAAGCGGCGCCGCCAACATCCGCACCGACTTGACCGGCGCCC
>NZ_RZQY01000753.1:0-2678 GCF_003998575.1 Mesorhizobium sp. M7A.F.Ca.CA.001.10.2.1
GGCCGGAGCCGTAGAGCAGTGTCAGCACGGCGGCGTTGCGCGCTGCGATCCAGGGTTCCTCCGCCAGTTGGCCTTCAATGGAAACAACATGCTTGGCATCGCTCGCTGTCAGCGGCTTGGGCAGCGATTTGGGTTGGCGCGGCGCGCGCAGTGCTGCCGCCCCGGCCGCATTGGCGAGGCCGCGCCGCTCGAGGAAACGCAGCAGCGAGCGGATGCCGGCGAGACCCCGGCCGAGCGTGCGGGCACCGGCACCGGCATTGCGCCGCGCCGCGAGAAAGCCGCGCAGGTCAGCCGGGCGCAGATCGGCGATGTCCGAAATGCCGGGCGAGCCGCCACAATGGCCGGTGAGGAAATGCAGGAACTGGCGCGTGTCGCGCTCATAGGCTTCCACCGTCTTGGGCGACAGCCGGCGCTCTCGGGCCAGCATCTTCAGCCAGCTTTCGCGTGCCGCCTGGAGATCGGGTTTGGCCGGGATCAGGAATTCCTGCATGGCGGCATTTTCGGGTATTCGGGTTAGGAAGCGGTGAAGAGCCGTCATTGAAATGACAGCCGGCTGAGGTTAGGAGACCATCGATTGGCGGCAGGTGACTACCTTGGTGATTGGCTGAAATGCCCGCCCCCTTCGTCATCCTGGGGCGGAGCAGGAGCGAAGCGACGTCGCGGAGACCCCAGGATCCATGCCGTGACCTGCGAGCGTTGCTGCGTTACAAGTCTGATAGCTTTGCGGTGGAGACCGCGCGAAGTGTTTGCAAATAGAGAGTTGGCAGGAACGAGACTCGTGACCCTTTCTGAACTGCCGTGCTTTTTGGTCGCCGTAACGGAATGGATCCTCGGGTCTGCGCAGTCGCTTCGCGCCTGCTCCGCCCGTGGATGACGAAGGTAAAAGCGCCATGAGCAAGCCCCAGAACCCTGTCCAGATGGCCGTGATCGGCGCCGCCCATGGCATCAAGGGCGAATTGCGGGTGAAGACCTTCACCGGTGAGCCGCTGGCGCTGGCCGATTACGGGCCGCTCTACGCCAGGGACGGGCGCGCCTTCCAGATCATCGACATCAGGCCTGCCAACACCGTGGTCGTGGTGCGCTTCAAAGGTGTCGCCGACCGCAACGCGGCCGAGGCGCTGGCCGGCACGGAGCTGTTCGTCGACCGTTCGATGCTGCCGGACGATGGCGAGGAAGATGAATTCTATCATGCCGACCTTGTCGGCCTCGAAGTCCGCGACGATACGGCTGCCGTGCTTGGCAAGGTGGTCGCGGTGCACAATTTCGGCGGCGGCGACATTCTCGATGTGACGCTGGGCGGGCGCAAGGGCGTGCTGATCCCGTTCACACAGGCCGCCGTGCCGCAAGTGTCGATCGCCGAGGGTTTTGTCCGTGTCGATCCGGCGGCAGCCGGGCTGGTCGACGACGAGGATGGCGATGGCGATGGCCCGCGCGAGGAAGACTTCGATCCGAAAGGCCGGCCGCGCGGACCGAGCGATGCCGGGGGCAACCGGTGAGTTTTTCCGCTTGCGTGCTGACGCTTTACCCCGAAATGTTTCCCGGCGCGCTCGGCCTGTCGTTGGCTGGCCGGGCGCTGGAGGCCGGGACGTGGTCGCTGGAGGCGATCCAGATCCGTGGCTTCGCCACCGACCGCCATCGCACCGTCGACGACACGCCCGCCGGCGGCGGCGCCGGCATGGTGATGCGCGCCGACGTGCTGGCGAAAGCCATCGACCATGCTTCGCCGGAAGGCGACGCGCGGCCACGGCTGCTGATGAGCCCGCGCGGCAAGCCGCTGACCCAGGCGCGTGTGCGCGAACTGGCCGCTGGGCCAGGCGCCGTCATCCTGTGCGGCCGCTTCGAGGGCGTCGACCAGCGGGTGATCGACGCGCGGGGATTGGAGGAGGTCTCTATCGGTGACTTCATCCTCTCCGGTGGCGAGCCGGCAGCGCTCGTGCTGCTCGATGCGGTGGTGCGGCTGTTGCCCGGCGTGATGGGCAACGCGGTGTCGGGCGAGGAGGAGAGTTTCGAAAACGGCCTGCTCGAACATCCGCACTATACGCGGCCGCAGGAGTTCGAGGGCCGTGAGATTCCCGAGGTGCTGGTTTCCGGCAACCACAAGAAGATCGCCGCATGGCGTCGGGCGGAGTCAGAGAAGCTGACGAAAGAGCGGCGTCCGGATTTGTTGGGCGCCGCCGCTCACCCTTTCCAAAAGTAATAGAAAGCCAGAAACAGACCGACAGCGACGACGAAGCCGCGCACCGCGTTTTGTGGCACGCGCTTGGCGATCCAGACGCCGGCATAGCCGCCGAGCGCGCCGCCCGGGATCATGATGATCGCCTGCGGCCAGGCGACGACGCCGCCCGAGACGAAGACGACGATAGCGACCGCCGCGATGACCATGGCCAGCATGTTCTTCAGCGCGTTCAGCCGGTGATAGTCGCCGGCCTGGGTGAGGCCGAGCGTCGCCAGCATCATCACGCCCATGCCGGCGCCGAAGAAGCCGCCATAGATGGCGGTGAGAAACTGCGCCAGGGAGCCGGCGAGCGAGCCCACCGCCGCTTCATGACCGGGCTTCGGCACTGGTTTCAGCCAGGGGCCGGCTGCGAACAGGGCTGTCGCGGCCAGGAGCAGCCACGGCACCAGAGCGCGAAACGACGGATTGTCGAGCGCCAAAAGGATCAGCGCGCCGGCCAGTG
>NZ_RZQY01000754.1:0-2674 GCF_003998575.1 Mesorhizobium sp. M7A.F.Ca.CA.001.10.2.1
CACATCGAGATCGGTGATGCGGGCGAACATGCGCACCAGTGCCCGGTCCTTGGAATCGGGCGGCAGCAGCGCCGGCTCCGGAAACCGTTCCTCGAGATATTCGGCGATGACCACCGATTCGACGATCGTCTCGCCCGAGCCGGTGATCAGCACCGGAATCCGGTTCATCGGTGAGATGGCGCGAAACTCTTCCGGGATGGGAAAACCGGGCGGCGGCGCGATGATCTTGAGTGGTACGTCCTTGATGTAGGCCAGTGCCCGCACGATCGACGAGTAGGGCGACAACGGCCGCGAATAGAGTTTCATGACCGTCTCTCTCCCCAATGAACCAGACTTGCTCCAAAGAGACAGGAATGTCCGGCTGTTTTCAAGCTGTTCGCTTCGATATCGTCAGGCTGCGATGCCGAGGGCGCTCTCGAACAGTCCGCGGCCATCGGTGCCGCCATGGGCTGCTTCGATCAGGTTTTCCGGATGCGGCATCAGCCCGAGCACATTGCCTTGGCTGTTGACGATGCCGGCAATGTCGTTGATCGAGCCGTTGGGGTTGGTGCCCTCGGCATAGCGGAACACCACCTGGCCTTCGCCTTCGATACGGGCAAGCGTGTCGGCGTCGGCGAAATAATTGCCGTCATGATGCGCGACCGGCGAGCGGATGATCTGGCCCGGCTGATAGCGGCGCGTGAACATGGTGTTGGCATTGGTGATCTCGAGCTTCACCTGCCGGCAGACGAATTTCAGCGAGGTGTTGCGCATCAAGGCGCCCGGCAACAGGCCGGCCTCGACCAGGATCTGGAAACCATTGCAGACGCCGATGACCGTAACGCCCGCGGCCGCTTTTTCGGCCACCGCCCGCATGACCGGCATGCGCGCGGCGATCGCGCCGCAGCGCAGATAGTCGCCGAAGGAAAAGCCGCCCGGAATGGCGATCAGGTCCACATCGGGGATTTCGGTGTCGGTCTGCCACACGGTGACCGGCGGCGTTCCCGAAATCTTGGTCAACGCCGCGATCATGTCGCGGTCGCGGTTGAGGCCGGGCAGAAGGACGACGGCTGCTTTCAATTTAGGCGATCTCCACCGCGTAGTTCTCAATCACCGTATTCGCCAGCAGCTTGTCGCACATGGCCTTGAGGTCGGCTTCGGCCTTGGCCTTGTCGCTTTCCGCCAGCTCGACGTCGAAAACCTTGCCCTGCCGCACCGCGCCGACGCCGCCGAAGCCAAGGCCCGACAATGCGTGTTCTATCGCCTTGCCCTGCGGGTCGAGCACGCCGTTCTTGAGGGTGACGGTAATGCGGGCCTTGATCACGCTGGACATGCTCCTGTTCTGAGTATCGGGAGGCAAGCCGCGATCAGTGCGGCTTGCCTTTGAGCCCGTCGGTCGAGGCGACAAGCACCGGGCCGGTTGGGCGCGGCGGTTCGTTCTCGTTCATGATGCCGAGGCGGCGGGCAACTTCCTGGTAAGCCTCGACGAGGCCGCCCATGTCGCGGCGGAAACGGTCCTTGTCGAGCTTGTCCTGCGTCGCCACGTCCCACAGGCGGCAGGAATCCGGCGAGATCTCGTCGGCGACGACAATGCGCATCATGTCGCCTTCGAACAGCCGGCCGCATTCGATCTTGAAGTCGACGAGCTGGATGCCGACGCCCATGAACAGGCCGGAGAGGAAGTCGTTGACGCGGATGGCCAGCGCCATGACGTCGTCGATCTCCTGCGGGCTCGCCCAGCCGAACGCGGTGATGTGCTCTTCCGACACCATCGGATCGTCGAGCGCGTCGGCCTTGTAATAGAATTCGATGATCGAGCGCGGCAGAACGGTGCCTTCCTCGATGCCGAGCCGCTTGGACAGCGAACCGGCGGCGACATTGCGCACCACCACTTCGAGCGGAATAATCTCGACTTCCTTGATCAGCTGCTCGCGCATGTTCAGCCGGCGGATGAAATGGGTCGGAATGCCCATGCGGTTCAAATGGTTGAAGATGTACTCGGAAATGCGGTTGTTGAGGACGCCCTTGCCGTCGATGACCTCGTGCTTCTTCTTGTTGAACGCGGTGGCGTCATCCTTGAAGAACTGGATAAGCGTGCCCGGTTCGGGTCCCTCATAGAGTATCTTGGCCTTGCCTTCATAAATGCGGCGGCGATTTTTCATCTGGATTTTTCTCTGGGGTTCCGGACAGGGCGGTATCAGACCATTTCCTGTCCGTCTGCCTGAAATAGTGCGGCTACGGTAGGGTTCAATGCCGGGTCTATCCCAATCACATCGTTTGCTCAATCGGCAAATCCTTCCAATCAACCGCTTTCGGGACTGAAATGCCGCAGCGCAGCATTCGATGAAGCGTATTGACCGACCCGCGACCTTTTGGTTTGTGCTTTGGCAACGCACATATTCACCGCCAACGAATCGAATTTGACCGGAGGGACGCCATGAGCAGCATGAAAGACCGCGAAGAGGGCTTTGAGCGTAAATTCGCATTCGACGAGGAGCTTCGGTTCAAGGCCTCGGCGCGCCGCAACAAGGCGCTCGGCCTGTGGGCCGCCGAAAAGCTCGGAAAGTCCGGCGCGGATGCCGACGCCTATGCCAAGGAAGTGGTTATCTCCGACATCGAGGAAGCCGGCGACCACGACGTGTTCCGCAAAATCCGCGGGGATTTCGACGCGGCCGGCGTCGAGCAGTCGGATCAC
>NZ_RZQY01000755.1:0-2663 GCF_003998575.1 Mesorhizobium sp. M7A.F.Ca.CA.001.10.2.1
GTTTCGGCGCATCCGGTGGCACCGCGCCGAAACGGGCCCTGGCCGCTTTCGCCAGATCAGCCCCTTGGCCGCGCCTCGCCATGATCTGGATCAGGTCAAAATTGCGGATCTCGGTCAGCGAGACGCCGGCCTCGATACCGCGTGCACCATGCACGCCGGCAACAAGCGCCTTTTCAAGGGGACTGCGGGGAGCCCAGGAAAAATCAACCACGCTGGCGCCCTCCATCCGGATCGTAGAAGACGGGATTGCAGAGTTCGACATCGTAGTCTTCGCCGCGCAACGGGTCATGCCCATGCACGATCTCGCCGATGCGTTCGCGGCCGCGTTCGACAAGCGCGAGCCCGATCCACTGATCCGACGTCGGCGAGAAGCAGACCGAGGTGACATAGCCCTGGTCGTTGCCGGGGCCGGGTGTCTGTCCCTTCGGGATGATGTGCGCACCGGAGCGCAGCCGGCGTGCCTTGTCCGTCGGCTTGATGCCGACGACGACCTGCCGGTCCGGGGCTACCAGCGCCTCGCGTCCGGCCATGACGCGGCCGATATAGTCTTTCTTGGTCGACATCATCTTGCCCAGGCCAAGATCGGCCGCCGTCGTCGTGCCGCTCAGTTCCGGTCCGGCGATGTGGCCCTTTTCGACGCGCATGACGCCGAGCGCCTCGGTGCCGTAGGGCGTCACGCCGAATGGCGCGCCGGCCAGCATCAGATTGCGCGCCATGGCATCGCCAAAGCGCGCCGGCACTGAAATCTCGAAAGCCATCTCGCCTGAGAACGAGATACGGAACAGCCGTGCCCTCAGGCCCCCGCGAAGTGCTACTTCGCGCGCGCCCATGAATGGAAAGCCTTCGTTGGAAAGGTCTTCGGCCGGGTCGACGATTTCCCTGAGCAGGTCGCGTGTCTTCGGCCCGGCGATCGAGAATTGCGCCCACTGGTCCGAGACGGAAGTGAGCTGCACGTCGAGCTCCGGGAACAGCACCTGGCGGCAGAATTCGAGATGCTGCATCACCAGCCCGGCCTTGGCCGTGGTGGTGGTCAGAAAATAGTGGTCCTCGGCCAGCCGCGATGTCGTGCCATCGTCATAGACGATGCCGTCCTCGCGCAGCATCAGCCCATAGCGCGCCTTGCCAACGGCGAGGCTGGAGAAGGTGTTGATGTAGACGCGATCGAGAAAGGCGCCGGCATCGGGGCCGTGCACGTCGATCTTGCCGAGCGTCGAGACATCGCAGAAGCCGACGCCGCCGCGCACCGCCTTGACCTCGCGGGTCACCGATTCCAGCCAGTCCTTCTCGCCGGCGCGAGGGTACCATTGCGCACGTTTCCACAGGCCGGTGTCGACGAAGATTGCGCCCTGTTCGGCCGCCCAGTGGTGCGACGGCGTCAGCCGCGTCGCATGAAACGTCTCGTCGCGATGATGACCGGCGAAGGCGCCGATGGCGACCGGCACGTAAGGCGGCCGGTAGATTGTCGTGCCGGTCTCGGGGATCGAACGGCCGCTGACCGCGGCCATGATGGCAAGGCCGGCGACATTGGAGGTCTTGCCCTGGTCGGTCGCCATGCCGAGCGTCGTGTAGCGCTTCAGGTGCTCGACGGATTCAAAGCCTTCGCGTTGCGCCAGTTCGATGTCGGAGGCGGTGACGTCGTGCTGGTAATCGACAAACGCCTTGCCCTTGCCGGCGACGTGCCATAGCGGCGTCAGCGAGAATGCCTCGTCGTCGGCGGCAGGCGCGATACCCACTGTGCCGCTATGTCCCGTGTCACGCGCCGCTGCCGCGCCGGCGGCAAATCCCTCGCTCAGGCAGGCGCCGAGGCCGAAATCGCCATTGGCGGCACCCGCGGCGACCATGCCTGGAGGCGCGCCGTCCGGCACGAAGGCAGATATGTCGTTCTGCCATTTCGGCCGGCCACGATGGTAGGAAGTCAGCCCGACAGCCGGGTTCCAGCCGCCAGAGACCGCGAGGCCGTCCGCTTCGACCTCGGCGCGCGCGCCACCGGTCAGCGAGACCGCGATTTTCCTGACGCCATCCTTGCCGCCATCGACGCCGCTGACGGAACCATGCAGCACCGGGAAGCCGCCCTTGGAGGCCAGCGAACGATGCGCTGGCGACACTTCGGACCGTGCATCGATGACCGCCGCGATCTGCAGGCCGGCCCCGAGTGCAGTCTCGACCGTGCGCCAGCCATCCTCATTGTTGGTGAACAGCGCGAGGCGCTTTGCCGGTGTCGCCGCATAGCGCGCGACATAGGTGCGCATGGCGGACGCCATAATAACACCGGGCGTGTCGTTGCCGGCAAAGACGATCGGCCGTTCGATGGCGCCGGCCGCGACGACGCAGCGCTTCGCCACGATCCGCCACAGCCGCTGTCGCACCTGATGCTGAGGCGGCGAGGGCAGGTGGTCGTTGACCCGCTCGATCGCGCCATAGGCGCCGCCATCGTAGACGCCGAATAGTGCCGTGCGGGTCATGATGCGGACGTCCGGCATATCGGCCAATTCAGCCAGCGTCCGCGACAGCCATTCGGCGGCCGGAACACCATCGATCGTGCCGCCATCCGACAGCAGGCGGCCGCCGGGGACAACATCCTCTTCGCACAGGATGACGCGGGCGCCAGCGCGGCCGGCTGCCACTGCCGCGGCCAAACCGGCCCGACCTGCACCGCCGACCAC
>NZ_RZQY01000756.1:0-2662 GCF_003998575.1 Mesorhizobium sp. M7A.F.Ca.CA.001.10.2.1
ATGTTCTGTTCGACGCTCATATGCGGAAACAGGGCGTAGCTCTGGAAGACGGTGTTGACCCGCCGCTTATGCGGGGGGAGTCCCTGTATGTCCGAGCCGTGCAGGAAAATCTGCCCCGCCGTCGGCTGCTCGAAACCGGCGATCATGCGCAGCAGGGTGGTCTTGCCGCAGCCGCTCGGGCCGAGCAGCGTGAAGAACTCGTTGTCGTAGATGTCGAAGGAAACAGGCTTCAGCGCCTGATAGGTGCCGAACACCTTGGAGACGCCCTTGATCTCGACGGCCTTTCGAGGTGCGCCGTGGCCAGCCTCGTCATTCATGGTCAGGCGCTCCGGTCAGGACTTTTGCGAGCTCGGCGATGAAGGTGATCGACGCCGCGCCACTGAGAACGGGCGCGGCGTCGATCAGGTAAGTTACATCTTCTCCCATTTGCCGCTGCGGACGACGAACATGTCGATGTCGATGGCCATGTTGGTCTGTCCGTTGGCATCGAACGAGACGTCTCCCAGAATGCCGTCGTGGTGGATGTCACGAATGGCCTTGCTCAGCGCCTCCTTGTCGTCGAGGCCTTTTTCCTTGATGACCTGAAGCAGGATCTGCGTCGCCTCGTAGGCATATTTCGCATAGGAGCCGGCAGGATCGGGATAAGCCTTGGTTTCATAGGCCTTGTTGAACTCCTCGAGCTTGGGGTTCGACTGGACGGCCGGAGTTCCGGCGATGGTGCCCTCGGCGGCAGCTCCCGCGATCTCGATGAATTTCGGGTCGTAGATGCCTGAAATTCCGTACATCGGCAGATTGCCCATGCCGAGGTCGGCCATCTGGCTGCGCACCAGCGCTGCTTCGGTGACGACACCGCCGAAATAGACCGCGTCGGGCGACGCTGCCTTCGCGGTCGTCAGCATGGCGCGGAAATCGGTCGTGCCGACAGCTGCGGCATCCGAAGAAACGACCTCGCCGCCGGCCGCCTTGAAGAAATCGCCGAACCATTTGGTGTTGGCCGCACCGTAGTCGGTGGTGTCGGAGATGATGGCGATCTTCTTGATCTTGCCTTGCTTGGCGATGGCTTCGGCCAGCGGTTTGTTCTCGTTGACCAGCGTCGGCGTGACGCGGGTCACGTTCGGGAAGTTCTGTTCGGTAATCTTCGGGCTGACCGCGCCCCAGACGATGAACGGCATCTGCGAGCGGTTGAAGACCGGGATCGTCGCCAACGCGACCGAGCTGTTCCAATGCCCCGTTGCCGCGACCACCGCGGGATCGTTGACCAGCTTCTGCGCCGCCGAAACGCCGACCGCCGGATCGGAGGCGTCATCGAGCACGACGCCTTCCACCTGGTGCGGATAGCCGCTGGCATTGGCCTGCTCGATGGCGAGCAGGAAGCCGTTGCGGGCGCCGAGGCCCTGCTGGGCGTTGCCGCCGGAGAGCGGCCCGATGAAGCCGAGCTTGATCTGGTCGGCCTGCGCCTGGGCGGCGCCCAGGGCGATGGCAAACAGAGAGCCGGCCAGAATTGACGATACGCGGATAAGCGCACTGCGCCTGTTTTGCATGGTTCCACCTCAAACAGAATTATCTGCCGCCGTCGTAGCGACCCGGCCGATCGTGATCGTCGGCTGATCATCAGTGTACGGGCGCGTATTCAGTGACGAAATTCGGAAATTGTGACTCGTGAGTTCGGAGATTCGTTCTGTCCGCCCGGGATGGCGATTGATACCTGTCGGCTTCAATCGAGAGACCGACCGCATGGCGGAACTGCTTGTCCAGCAACTGGTGAACTGGATAACCCTTGGCTGCATCTATGCCTTGCTGGCGATCGGATTCAGCCTGATCTTCGGTGTCTTGAACGTCATTCATTTCTCGCACGGCGATGTCGCGATGACGGCGCCGTTCATCACGCTGGCGCTTGCCCAGGCGTTGGCGACCGCTCTTGGCGCCTCGGGGCCCGCCTGGCTGGTGCTTGCGGTTCCGGTCGCCGTGTTCGCCGTCGGTTTGATCGGCGTCCTGCTGGACAAGGTGGTCATCAGGCGCTTCCGCGATGCGCCCGCCATGATGGCGCTGGTGGCGACCGTGGCGCTCGGCATCGTCATCCGCGAGCTGATCCGCCATCTCTATCCGCAGGGATCGAACCCGCATGCCTTCCCGCGCCTGGTGTCGGGCATGGCTTTCGAAATCTCCGGCGTTGCCATCAGCTGGTTCGCGCTGCTGGTGGTGGTGCTGACCGTCGCGCTGGTTGCCATGCTGTTTGTCTTCCTGCGCATGACCCCGCTCGGGCTGCGCATCCGGGCGGCCTCGGAGGACCGGGTCGTGGCGCGCATGATGGGCATCCGCGATGCACGCGTCTTCCGTGCGACGTTCTTCATTGCCTCGGCTATCGGCGCCATCGCTGGACTTCTGTTCGCAAGCTATGCCGGCGTGACACGGTTCGACTTCGGCGTCATGGCCGGCCTGCTCGGCTTTTCCGCCGCGGTCATCGGCGGCCTCGGCTCGATGCCGGGCGCCATACTGGGCGGACTGATCATTGCCGGCATCGAAGTGCTGGCGCAGACATTCGTGCCGGACGGCGCTTCCTACCGGCTGGTCTTCGTCTTCCTGCTGGTCATCGCCGTGCTCATCTTCCGCCCCGCCGGCCTGCTTGGGCGCACCGTCATGGAGAAAGTCTAGCATGCAGGGT
>NZ_RZQY01000757.1:0-2658 GCF_003998575.1 Mesorhizobium sp. M7A.F.Ca.CA.001.10.2.1
TAAGCGTTTGCCGACCTGGGCCACTTTTGGGCGCGGCTGGAGCGATCGGGTGAAGTCCGTCCGCTCGCAATCGCTCGTTCTGGCAGGGCAGGGGGAAGCCGCGGTTCAGCCTGTCATCACTCCGTCGACGCCTGTACCCGCTCCCGTTCCGCCAGCTTCGCCGCAGATCGTCTATCCCGAGCCAACCCAGACTGCCGAAACGAAGACCGTCGAACGCAACTGGCTGTGGCGGCTGCTGTTCGCGGTTGTCGGTGCCGTTTTCAAGAGGAAGTGACCATGCGAACGGTTCGCCAGCCAAGCGCGTTGCCAACGAACAAGCTGACAGCGGCCATGGTGTCGGCGTCGGCCGCCGGCATCGTGAAGGCACTTGTCGTGCACAACTTTCCCGACTTCGCCGATCCGGCGATTTGGGAGCCGCTGCCGTATGTCGTTGGCGGACTCGTCGGCTATTTCGTCAAGGACAAGCCCAATGTCTGAGCTGCTGGTGTGGCTGTTCAGTGCCGTGATCGACAACAAGGTCATCATGGCCATTCTCGCGGCTGTCGTCGGTGGCGTCAGCCTGTTCGTTGCCGGTGGGATTCACCGCGCCAACAAGGACAAGGCCAAGCAGGCGGCCAGAGACCTGGCCTCCGCCCAGGACAGTCTGGAGATGAACCGGGAGGCAACAGCGGCCGAACGGCAGGCCGCCGGCATGACAGACGACCAAGCCCGAGCGGAGGCGACTAAATGGGCAAAGCACTGATAGCCCCGGTGTTCCTGCTTCTGTCAGCGTGCGCCACGTCGGCCCCAATCGATGACCCTCGCAAGGTCTGGTGCGACCACAACACGCCCCGCCGGCCCTCGCTGACTGTCGTTCAGATCATGACCCGCGCCGAACTGGACGACTTGAACTCGTTCAATGCCAAGGGCGCTGACTGGTGCGGGTGGAAGCCATGATGCACGATTTGCTCGACCTATTGGGCATCAAGGCCCCTGTGCTTGTTGCCGGCCTCTCTGGCGGCATCCTGCGGGCTCTGTCGCGGCATCGGTACAAGCTGCGCGAAATGATAGCCTCGCCTGTTTGTGGCGCACTGGCGGCGGCTTATCTCACGCTGCCAGTGGTGTCGTATTTCAAAGCGACGGGATTGCCGATTCCAGATCCGGCCGATGACACCACGACGCTTGCGGCTGCTTTCCTGATCGGCGTTTCGGCTATGTGGATTTCGGATATGCTGTTCGAGATGATCGTGCGAAAGTTCAAGCCGGCGGCAGAGGAATAGCGGCGGTGGTCTGGTCGGATATCTGGCGAGTGTGCCTGGGGGGACGACGGCAATAAAACATGGCTTTCACCATTTCGGCACTATTCGAGTGGCTTAATTGCGTTCTGGTGTGTTTCGGGATATGGCGGAAGTGGTGGGGGAGGCCTTATGAGCAGCAACTGGTCACTGGAATCATTGCGCCTATCTATCTTCACTGCCGATCAGCCAAAGGGCACCGAGGCAGATTGGACCTTCCTCACTGGCCAAGACGAAGCTGAAGTTCGGCAAAACGTGCCAGGCGGCAAGGTCTATGTTGGCGATTTTGGACTTGGTCGGCTGACCTTGGGATTTGGTCCAAACAGGGTCGACGTGATTATGGGCATCAAGGCCGATTTCGCCGAAGACGCCGCCGTCCCGGCATTCGCGGAATGGGACGCAGGAATTGATGAATTCCAATCGGTAGCGTCGAAATTCCTTGCCAATTTTACCCATCCGGTGGCACGTCTGGCACTTGGATCCGTAATGTTGCAACAAGCGCCCGACGAGAAGAGTGTGAATTCGATCCTTAGCGGATACTTGAAGAGTGCTAAAATTCAGCCGGACACTGAAGATTTTTTATATCGCATAAATTCCCCGACGAGGAGCAACATACTGCCGCTAAAATTGAACCGTATTTTGAGCTTGGGGTCTGTGAAGATACAGAGGGGCTCAATTAGAGTTGGCGGGAATGAGGCTGGAATTGTCATGGGTGGGCAGGTTTTTGCTGCGCGCCTTGAACTCGATCATAGTACCGACGCAGCCAATGCGTCGCCATTGGATCGATCGCTTTTGGTGCCTATATGGGATGAACTGGTTGGCCTCGGTCGCCAGAATGTTGAATCGGGTGAACTGTGATGAGTGCGCTAGCCTTAATCGGGGAAGATAGTGGAACGCGACCTTCCTATGTTCCCAAGCAGCGCCCGGGCTCAGCTATCCCGCCATCCGCTAGAACTACTCCTGCTGTCCTAGAAACGATGGCAGGGAGGGTTTGTTTTTTGGAAGAGTTGCCCCTCATTGGCTGGGGACCCCTCACAGGCAGTGCACTGCCACCAAACGTCAGTACGGTATGGCCCGAGTTGTCTGTGTGGGAGAGAACTCTCTATCCGAATACGGTTTCGGTAACGGACCATTTGCCTTGGTTCGCGGACCTATCTCTGCCCAATTTGGTGATAGGGCACTCGAATCCTGCAAACACTTATGAGATTCCCGCGTTCCCGAAGATTTCTGCTCCGGGCGGGATGGCTGGTTTTGCTTCGAGGCTTTGGGAGGCAATACCCGCTGGTGTCAGATTACCTTCGGTATGGGCGGATGATGGGGAGATCGCTTTCGAATGGAAATGGGGGGAGCGCCACGCGATCCTAAGCATCGAGGAAGATGGGAC
>NZ_RZQY01000758.1:0-2656 GCF_003998575.1 Mesorhizobium sp. M7A.F.Ca.CA.001.10.2.1
GGCGGGGTCGAACTCCTGGCCCGCCGCCGGCGTCGCCAGAACAACCAGGGGCGCCAGGCAGCGACCGAAACCGCGCATCCGCCCTACTTGGCGCGGTTGCGCGCGGCCAGCGTCCTCAGCCGCAGCGCATTGAGACGGATGAAGCCGGCGGCGTCCTTCTGGTCGTAGGCGCCGCGGTCGTCCTCGAAGGTGACCAGCGCATCCGAATAGAGCGTCTTCTTCGACTTGCGGCCGGTGACCATGACGTTGCCCTTGTAGAGCTTGAGGCGCACCGTGCCCTCGACCTCTTCCTGGCTCTTGTCGATCATCGCCTGCAGCATCAGCCGTTCGGGCGCGAACCAGAAGCCGTTGTAGATCAGCTCAGCGTAACGCGGCATGAACTCGTCCTTGAGATGGGCGGCCCCACGGTCGAGCGTGATCGATTCGATGGCGCGGTGGGCGGCAATCAGGATCGTGCCGCCTGGTGTTTCGTAGACGCCACGCGATTTCATGCCGACGAAGCGGTTCTCGACCAGGTCGAGCCGGCCGATGCCATTGTCGCGGCCAAGATCGTTGAGTGCCGCCAGCATGGTCGCCGGCGACAGCTTCTTGCCGTTCAGCGCGATCGGATCGCCCTTCAGGAACTCGATCTCGATCTCGGTGACGGTATCAGGTGCGTCCATCGGCGAAACGGTGCGCTGGTGGACGAATTCGGGCGGCTCCACCCACGGGTCTTCCAGCACCTTGCCCTCGGAGGACGAATGCAAAAGGTTGGCGTCGACCGAGAACGGTGCGTCGCCCTTCTTGTCCTTCGGCACCGGGATCTGGTGCTGCTCGGCGAAATTCATCAGGTCGGTGCGCGACTTGAATGACCAGTCGCGCCACGGCGCGATGACCTTGATGTCGGGGTTCAATGCGTAAGCCGAAAGCTCGAAGCGCACCTGATCGTTGCCCTTGCCGGTGGCGCCATGCGCGATCGCGTCGGCGCCGGTTTCCCGCGCTATATCGACCAGATGCTTGGAGATCAGCGGCCGCGCGATCGAGGTGCCAAGCAGATAGGTGCCTTCATAGACGGTGTTGGCGCGGAACATCGGGAAGACGAAGTCGGACACGAATTCCTCGCGCACGTCGACGACGCGGATGTCCTTGATGCCCATCATCTCGGCCTTGCGACGGGCCGGCTCGAGTTCGCCGCCCTGGCCGAGATCGGCGGTGAAAGTCACGACTTCGGCGCCGAGTTCAGTCTGCAGCCATTTCAGGATGATGGATGTGTCGAGACCGCCTGAATAGGCAAGCACGACTTTTTTGACGTCTTTGGCCTTGGACATTTCTACTCCGTCGATGGCGGACGCCCCAGCCTGGGCGTCACGGATTGTCGCAGCGCCTTTTAGCAGGAACGGCAGAGCGAGCAAGCACGCGTGCATGCACGGCTTCTGGTCCAGCGCATGGCCGGGGGCGGCCGGCAGCGAAAACAATCTGCTGCAATCAAAGGCTGCATTTGCTGGAGGGACTTAATCAAGTTTTCACGCCGTGCCGCTAACACTTACGACAAAGCCGCCTTGACCACGTTCCGGGCGGCTTCTTGCCTGCTTTGTCGTGGGTGTCCTCGGACTCGGGCCGTTCTTGATGCGCGTTATATCATGCATCGCCATGGAGCATAATCTGTGGCTTGTCCTGCTGGCGGCGCTGATGTGCGTCACCGGCTGCTGGGTGACGATCGGCCTCTTCGACCGTTCGAGGAAAACCGCCGGCGTGCAGATGAAGGGCTGGCTGTTCCTGACCGCGGTCGCCGCCGGCTCGTCGATCTGGTGCACCCATTTCATCGCCATGCTGGCCTACCAGCCCGGCGCGCCGATCACCTTCGATCCGGTCCTGACCATGGCATCCCTGGTCATCGCCATCATCGGCACCGGGCTGGGCTTCACCCTCGCATCCGGCAAGAGCCGGCGCCTGGCTCCGGAATGGGGCGGCATCGTCGTCGGCCTGGCGATTTCGTCCATGCACTACACCGGCATGATGGCTTATCATGTTGCCGGCATCGTCGAATGGGACGGCTCCTATGTCGTGGCCTCACTGGTCATCTCGGCCGTGTTCTCCGCCTTGGCCGTCGGCCATGCCGTGCGCCGGCCATACCGCTGGTCGCATTATCTCGCCATCGGGCTGCTGGTGCTGGCGATCGTCGGCCTGCATTTCACGGCTATGGCCGCGGTGGCGGTGACGCCGCTGTCCTTCATCAGCACAGGCACCAATCCCGATATTCTGGTGGCAATGGCGGTCGCCGTCGCCGTGGTGGGCCTGATCGTCGCGGCCACCGGCTTCGCCAGCTATCTGATCGATGAGCGTGGCCGTCTGGAGAGTTTCGAGCGGCTTCAGCATCTCGCCCTCAACGACGCCCTTACCGGCCTTCCCAACCGGGTCTCCTTCAACGACCGCCTCGACCATGAGATCGACCGGGCACGCGAGGGCGAGGACACAATGACGGCGGTCATCGTCATCGATCTCGACCGCTTCAAGGAGATCAACGACCTCAGGGGGCATGCGGCCGGCGACCAGGCGCTCAAGATCGTCGCCCGCAGGCTGGCGAAACTCACCGGCGAGGGCGAGTTCGTCGCCCGGCTCGGCGGTGACGAGTTCGCCGCGATCAAGCGCTTCAAGGATCAGAAGGACCTTCTCGGGC
>NZ_RZQY01000759.1:0-2638 GCF_003998575.1 Mesorhizobium sp. M7A.F.Ca.CA.001.10.2.1
CGGCAACACCACGCCGGCCGCCGCCATTTCGGCTGCCCTGTTCGGCGGTGGTGCTGAAAAATGGACCGGACGCGGCACCGGCGTCGACGACGCCGGCCTCAAGCGCAAGGTGGTCGCCATCGAAGCCGGGCTGAAGCGTCACGCCGCCGCCCTTGCTGACCCGCTCGCTCTCGCTGCCGCGCTTGGCGGCCGCGAACTCGCCGCCATCTTCGGCGCCACGCTGGCCGCCCGCCATCTGGGCATCCCCGTGCTGCTCGACGGCTTCGTCTGCACCGCCGCCGCAGCCCCACTGGCAAAGATGCACCCAACCGGCCTCGCCCACACAATCGCCGCTCACGTTTCGGCCGAATCGGGCCATCGCGGCCTGCTCGAAGCCCTCGGCCTGCCGCCGCTGCTCGATCTCGGCATGCGGCTCGGCGAAGGCTCCGGCGCCTGCCTCGCCGTCAACATCGTCCGCTCGGCGCTGGAGTGCCATGCCCGCATGGCGAGTTTTGCCGAGGCTGGCGTTTCGGAGAAGTAGTTATCCATTCCCCGTATCGGCCGTCATCGTCACGACAAAAGAAGCATCTTCCGGCAACGGCGATTCTCAAATAGATTCTGCCTATGAAAAAACTTCATCCCGTCGCAGCTGCAGTGTCTATCGCCGTGGCGGTTGCTGTTGTGCTCCGTCACAGCAGCTATTCAAGTCATGGCCCGATCGATACCGGCATTTTCGTTGTCTTCCTGGTCTTCTTCTGGTGGCTCATCAGCGATTTCTCCGGGGGAAAAGACGGAATTGGCGCCAACGAAGCTGCAGTCGGGGAAAAGAGCATTGCTTTTCGACTCGGCCGGTTTCTGAGCCGCATTTTTCAACGCGGCTGAATCGCCACGAGATCCGGATAGCGCGGTTAAAGAATCACGGTCAGACAGCCTGCCCGAGACGCACCAAACGCGTCTCGCTTTGAGGGTCTTTCCACCAACTCTTCTAGGAATTTGGTGGGTGCGCACAGGATTGAACTGTGGACCCGCTGATTAAGAGTCAGCTGCTCTACCAACTGAGCTACGCACCCACTCGGCCGGCAAAAACCGGCGTTGGCGGGCATATAGCCGCCACCACCGGTCCTGTCCAGCCCTGCCGGAATCATTTCCCGACAAATCGACCGAGCATGCGTTCGATCAGATGAACAGCTTGCCCTCCGCCACCTTGATCGCGTTGCCGCCAATACGCGCCGAGGCCAGTTTTCCGCCTTGCACGGTCAGTTCGAGGCGGATGCGCGAAGGCCGGCCCATCTCCAGCCCCTGCTCGATCCACAGCTGCGAAATGCCGTCGGTCGGCGCGTCGAAATGCATGATGGCGCCGGCAAAGGCCGCAGCCGCCGAGCCGGTCGCCGGATCCTCGTAGGAAGGCGTGCCGGGCACGATCATGCGCACATGGAAGGCGCTTTCGTGGTTCACCGTCTCGCGGCAGTAGACATAGGGGCTGGCGAAGGCCCACTCGCTCTTGCGCGGCGCCAGTTCCGACCAGGCCTGGTTGTCCAGCCGGATGCGGCCCGCCGCCTCGAGATTGGCAACTGGAATGGTGACGTAGGGCACGCCGGCCGACCAGAACGCGACGCGGTGATTCTCGAAGCCGATCTCGTGCGGCGTCAGCCCAAGCGCCGCACCGATCGCCTCCGGATCGGCTTCGAGCTTCAGCGGCTCCGGCAGCTTCGCCAGGTCGAACTCGGCAAAAGTGTTGCCGTCATGCTTGCTGACGGCGCACCGCACCGGGCCGATGTTTTCCTCCAGCACGAAGATGCCGGCGCCGCCCTCCTCAGCCAGTTCGGCCAGCGCGATCGCGGCGCCGACCGTCGGATGGCCGGCGAACGGCATTTCATAGTCGGGCGTGAAGATGCGAATGCGGTTTCTGTGCTTGGGATTGTCCGGCGGCAGCACGAACACCGATTCCGACAGATTGAATTCGCGCGCGATGGCCTGCATCGCCGCCGTGTCCAATCCCTTGCTGTCCAGCACGACGGCCAAGGGATTGCCGGCCAGTCGCTCGGTCGTAAACACATCGTAGAGCAAGTAATTCCGGGTTTTCATTCCTGCCTCAATCCCAACATGGGCGAAATTTAATTTGATATTTGAACCAGTAAGCCTGATCTGTGCACAGACGGGATATTACGCATTATAGGGGTCCAGCGTGGACCAGATTGTCAATCTGCCAAAGACGGAATCGGATTCCGCCATCGAGACGGCGCTTGGGCTCGACAGAACGGGTCGGCGCAAATCGCGCCGGCGCGGCTGGCTCTATGCGCTGCTGGCGTTGATCGTGCTCGCTGCCGGGCTTGGCGTCTATCAGTGGTATGCCGGCTCGCCGGCCAGGATCGATTACACCACCGTGCCTGCCGCCAAGGCCGACCTCACCGTCGCGGTGTCGGCGACCGGCACGCTACAGCCCCTTACCCAGGTCGACATTTCAAGCGAACTGTCCGGCATCATCCGCTCGGTCTCGGCCGAGGAGAACCAGCAGGTCAAGAAGGGTGACGTGCTGGCGACACTCGATACGGTGAAACTCGAAGTCCAGATCGAGCGCGCCGAAGCTTCGGCCAAGGCCGCCGCCGCCAATGTCGAGGACGCCACGGTTACGCTGGCCGAAAACGAGAAGGCGCTGGTG
>NZ_RZQY01000075.1:0-15020 GCF_003998575.1 Mesorhizobium sp. M7A.F.Ca.CA.001.10.2.1
TGTCTTTCGTCTCGACCGCCATCTCGACGCTCGGCCCAAAGCGCGACGTGCAGATCTATCCGTCGCGCTTTGGGCCGAGCGTCGAGATGGCGGTCGAGACGAAAGACATGGGGCTGGTGTCGCTGTTTGCGATCCGGCCCGGAACCTTCGACGTCGTCAAGCCGGCGATAGCGCCCTCGGGCGACATTTCGTCGGCCTATTTCCAGATCGGCGATGTCGCCTATGCGGTGGTCGGACGAAGCGAGGTCCACGACCTCGACCGCGCCGCCGAGACGCTTGCCAAGACGCTTTACTGATCGATCCACAAAGGAGAACGCAAATGAACACCCCCAATCTGGGATATCGCGTCGGCGCCGGCGCCCAAACCGGAGCCATCTTCGACGAGGGCCTGCGCCAGCATATGCTGCGCGTCTACAACTACATGGGCGTCGGCCTGGTGGTCACCGGCCTCGTCGCCTTCATGATCTCATCGACGCCGGCGCTCTACGTGCCGATCTTCTCCAGCCCGCTGAAATGGGTGGTGATGCTGGCACCGCTCGCCTTCGTCTTGCTGTTCTCGTTCAAAATGCAGACCATGTCGGCGGCGAGTGCCCAGGCGATGTTCTGGGCCTTCTGCGCGGTCATGGGCCTGTCGCTCGCCTCTGTGTTCCTGGTCTTCACCGGAACCAGCATCGCGCGCACCTTCTTCATCGCCGCCACCATGTTCGGCGCCACCAGTCTCTACGGCTACACGACAAAGCGCGACCTGACCCAGTTCTCGTCATTCCTGATCATGGGCCTGATCGGCGTGGTGATCGCCAGCATCGTCAACATCTTCCTCGGCTCGACCGCGCTGCAGTTCGCCATCTCGGTGATCGGCATCGCCGTGTTCATCGGCCTGACCGCCTGGGATACGCAGACGATCAAAGAACAGTATGCCGAGAATTTCGACGCGGAATCGCGCCAGAAACTTGCCGTCTTCGGCGCCTTCTCGCTCTATCTGAACTTCATCAACATCTTCCAGCTGCTGCTGAACTTCACCGGCGAACGCGAGTAATCCGGACCGTAGCAGGCAACATTTCGCAACTTACCGTGGCCGGAGGGAAACCTCCGGCCACGGTTTTTTATTTGAGGCAGCATTTGCCATGTGCGGTGGATCGTTCATCGCGGCTGACTGAGACGCGATGTAAATCTGCCGCTCTTGAGTTCGCACGTCCCCTTTTGCTAGCCTGCCGGCCACGCCAGATAGCCGCGAGGACGCATGGAACAGGACAGCCTGACGCTTCACGGTGACGGCATCTCGGCGACTGTTGTCGGGCAGGGCGCCGAACTTGTCTCCCTACGCGATGCCGACGGCACAGAGTTTCTGTGGCAGGCCGGTCCGGAATGGCGGCGTCACTCGCCGGTGCTGTTTCCAATCGTCGGCCGGCTGAAGGGCGACCAACTGCGCCATCGCGGCCAGACCTATCCGATGACCCAGCACGGCTTCGCGCGCGACAAGCCGTTCGCCTGGGCGCAGAGGGGACCACGATCCTGCACGTTGGTGCTCACCGACGATGCCGATACCCGCGCGCACTACCCCTTCGCCTTTCGCCTGGCAGTGACTTACACGCTGGACCGCCATCAGCTTGATGTGACCTTCGACATCACCAACACCGGCGATGAGCCGCTGCCGGCATCGATCGGGGCGCACCCGGCGTTCAATTGGCCTTTGCTTCCGGATCTGGCCAAGACGGATTACCAGCTGACCTTTGCCTCCGCCGAGCAAGCGCCGATCCGCCGCCTGAAGGACGGCCTGCTGCTGAAAGCGCCACAACCGACGCCTGTGGAAGGCAAAAGGCTGGCACTCTCCGAAAGGCTCTTCGGCGAGGACGCGGTGATCATGGATCGGCCCGTCAGTTCCAGCGTGCGCTACGCTGCCGAGAGCGGTCCCGCGATCGAGATGTTGTGGCAGGGATTCCAGGAATTGGGTATCTGGTCCAAACCCGGCGGCGCGCCATTTCTTTGCATCGAACCCTGGCATGGCCTTGCAAGCCCGGTGGATTTCGATGGTGAGTTTATCGATAAGCCTAGCGTGATGTTGATCGAGCCTGCCGCGAAGCGTGTTCTGAGCTATCAGGTACGTCTGCTGCAGCGTCGTGCGCGAATGGCTGAATTGGAGTGAGCCCAGTGAATTCTGAAACAATCGAGATCTACCATCCACGTGGTGTTTTGAATTTGGGCCAATGGGACATTGGCGGTCTCAAGCTCAAAGTCTATGGCCTCGTCGCAGACAACAAGAAGGTCGACGGACCCATGGTGACCCTGGCACAGTCATTCGTGCGACAGGAGGTTCTGCCGCGTGTGGTGGACGAGGGTGACGACAATGGCATGGGCTTTGTGATTATTCATCCTGGCGAGCTGGGTGTTTCCATCTCGGTTCACTGGTGGATACAAGGTTCGGTGCTTTGTCAGCATATCTATCGGAAGCTGTATTCCGCCGCCGAACCGATGGATACGGTAAAGAGATCTGTTGTTGCCTGTGTTTGGGAATTGGCTCTGATAAATGCCGAGCAGGAAGCTTGGCGAAAAACGATGATGAAAAGCGAGCCCAGTCCGTCAGGATACATGGACGCTCGAGCTGGCTTCGAAGCTGCATAGAGACCGCCCATGATCGACTATGGCGTGGTCGCTCAGACCGTCGGTGCCCAATGAAGCTGTATTTCAGCCGCAATCCGAACCCTCGGCTCGCGCTCGCGGTGGCACGCTACCTCGACGCGAAAGTCGAATTTGAATTTGCCTCGCCATTCGCTCCGGGGCAAGCGGAGAAATTTCGCCGGTTAAATCCCAATCTCTCGCTGCCCATCCTCGCGGAAGAAGAGGGAAAAAGCCTCTGGGAGGCAGACGCCATAGCCTGCCGGCTCTCGCGCGATGCGCATTCGGATTTCTGGCGCACCGGCGATGACGAACCCGAGATGATCCGCTGGCTGAGCTGGGGCAAGGAGCACTTCGCATTCGCTTGCGACATGGTGCATTTCGAACGTGGGACCAAACAGCGGTACGGCATCGGCCCGATCGATCAGAAGCGGGTGGAGGAGGGCCTAAACCAATTCCATACGGCCGCGGCAATACTCGACGCCGTGCTTGCCGAGCGGCAGTGGCTGGTCGGGAATTCGGTTTCCTATGCCGATTTTCGAATGGCGACCTTCCTGCCGTTCAACGAAGCCGCCAGATTGCCGCTCGACGATTATTCCTCTGTCAGCCGCTGGTACCGTCGGCTTGAAGACATCGGCGCCTGGCGTGACCCTTTCAAGGGGATGGATGCACCCGAATTGCCGCCGGTGCCGCAAACGGCTGTCGCGGACCAGCGGTGAGAACGCGCGCGAAGAGCCGCGCAGCAGGCCGAGCCTACCAAGGCAATGATGTGCGGGGGATCGGATGAATATCTATGTCCTGAGCGTGGTCGAAGGACAGGAATGGGTCCTTCCCCGACAGGCGGACGACTACCAGCTGTTTTCGATGCTCTGCGGCCGGAAGCAGACACAATGGCATCCGCCCGGGATGGAGATCCTGTGCGAACACGACGACGGTACGCTCCGGCAATATTCAGATTTTCCATGGCTTGGCGAGCATGTGCTCATCCTGCGGGCGAGGGCGTTGAAGTTGCTTCGGCCAACCCTCGAACCGTACGGTGAATTCCTGCCGCTTCGTGCCGACGAGGCCATATCGCTCTTCAATGTCACCACCGTGATCGATGCGCTGGACGAGGAACGTTCAAAGATCGTTCGCTTTGACGACGGCGGCATAATGGTGATCGAAAGCCTCGTCCTTCGAGCGGACGCAATCGGCGGTACCGAGACATTCAAGCTGCCCGAGCGTGCCGATGGGGTGCGAATATCCGATATCTATCTGCAGGAGACGATCGTACGCCGGATCGGGGAGCTTGGGCTCAAGGGCATTGCTTTCAACTTGGTCTGGAGCGACGAGCCGGCCGGACAAGGCAGGATCGAGTACCCAGGTGTGGAAAAGGGCATTTCAACCGCAAGCTCGCTCACGCGCCTTTGGGCCGGTCTGCGGCGAAAAGCAGGGTTTTGATATCAAACCTGCCGGACGACGGTGCCGACCACATTGACGAGAAGGCGCGCGGCGGTCAGCGCTGACAGGCCGTCGATATCGGCCGGAGGATAGAACTCGACAAGGTCGAACCCTGCGATCCGGGCCCGTCTGCCGAGGCCGGCGATCAGGTCGATCACCTGCGTGTAGGTGAGACCGCCGGGTGTACGCGCCGCCACGCCCGGCATGACGCTTGGATCGAGGCTGTCGCAGTCGAGGGTGACGACAACCCGCGCGCCTTCCGGAATATGCCGGAGCGCGGCTTCGACGCCCTGAGCGTGAACCTCGCGGGCGGTCACGAAGTGGCTGCCATAGCGCCGTGCCGCTTCGATCTCGGTGATGCGTGCGCTGCCGACGCTGCGCAGGCCGACTTGCACCATGCCTGCGACATGCGGCATCTCGCTCGCCCTGCGCATCGGGCTCGAATAGCCGTGGCGTTCGCCATACACCTCGTCGCGCCAGTCGATATGGGCGTCGATCTGCAGGACCCAGACCGGCCCGTGCTCCGCAAAGCCGGCGAGGAAGGGAATGGTCATGGAACAGTCGCCGCCGATCAGGATCGGCACGGCCGGCAATGCCAGGATTTCGCGCGTTTTTGCCTCGATCCTGACCCTGTTGCCGGCATTGTCATGCATGGTGGTCAAGATATCGCCGGCGTCGATGCAAGAGGCCGGCTTGCCGTCGAACAGCGGGCCGCCGAGATCGAAATCCCAGTGCTCGACGAACGCGGCATCGTCCTGGCTCGCAACGCGGATCGCATCCGCCGCCAAGGCATGGCCGCGGCTGTCCTTGCCGGGATAAGTGCTGCCGTGACCGGCCCCGAAGATCACCGCGCGGGGCATGTGACCATCTGCGAGACGGTCTGGAAAGCCGAGAAAGGGAGGCGAGGGGGTCATGCCTTGATGGATCCTGATGATGCTTAGCGCACGCCGATCGGGTGCGGTTAAGTCAAGCGCCCCGGCTTCAGCTTTGTGCCGATTGGGTAAGCCCAATAAACTCTAAAACAATCGAGATCGATCACCCACCTGGTGTTTCAAATTTGGGCCAACGGGGCATTGGCGGTGGCATGCGCCGATTTCGAGGCGACATTGCGCTGCCGGCGAGGACGTTGGGGCGGCTTGCGTCGGCAGGCGCGATCCCGAAATTTCCAGTACGTGACGAGAATGAACCTTGGCTGGTCCCCTGATAGCGGAACCAGGCGAGGTTCACGTTGTTACCACAGCGGGCGACTGCCGGTTGCCGGATTCGGAGTCATCGTTTCATGACCAATGGTCCATTGCCTGAAAACGTTCTGGTCTCGCTTCCCAAGATCGATGCAAAAGCGGCGCCGACGCTCAAAAATGCCGAGGCGGAGGTATTTTACACGGAAGCGATCCGTGAGCTTACCGCCACCGACATACCCTTTCTGGTCGCCGGGACCTACGCGGTAAGCGCTTATACGGGTGTCACCCGCCAGACCAAGGACCTCGATATCTTCTGCAAGGCAGGCGACTACGCGCGGATCCTCGCTCATTTCAAGCAGCTTGGATATGCCGTCGAAATCGAGGATGACCGGTGGCTCGGCAAGGTGTTCAAGGGCACGCATTTCTTCGACGTCATATTCGGCTCGGCCAACGGCACGGTGCCTGTTGGCGACCTGTGGCTGGAACACGCCCGCCAAACAGAGCTGTTGGGCAGCAGGGTGCGGATCATCGGCCCGACCGAACTCATCTGGTCCAAATGCTTTATCCAGGACAGAGGGCGACACGATGGCGCCGATATCGCTCATACGATTCTCAAGGCGGGCGATCAGATCGATTGGCACCGGCTGCTTTCTTATCTGGAGGTTCACTGGGAGGTTCTGTTGATGCAGCTTATCAATTTCAGGTGGATCTATCCGAGCGAGCGCGATCATATCCCGGCGTGGCTGCTCGATGAATTGCTCGACCGCCTCGCCAAGCAACGGCAGTTGCCGTCTCCAAGGATGAAGATCTGCCGTGGGCGGCTGCTTTCGCAAACCGATTACGAAATCGACGTCAAGGAATGGGGCTTCGCCGGCGTCGGTGGTGTGGGAGAATTCCGTGATGGCTGATCCCGTCAAGAGCAGCGCGCCCAAGGAGGGCGCACGCGCGCTCAAAGTTGCCGCGGTCGGGGATCTCCATGTGCGGGAAGATGCGCAAACCTCGTATCGCGACCTCTTCGGCGAGATATCGAGCGAAGCCGACATTCTCGTTCTCACGGGAGATCTGACCAATCTCGGCAAGCCTCGTGAAGCGGAGATGCTGGCCGAGGATCTGCGCAACTGCTCGATCCCGGTCGTGGCGGTGCTCGGCAATCATGACTACGAGTCTGGTGCGGTGGAAGACGTCACGAAGATCCTGCGCCAGGCGCATGTTCATCTCCTCGACGGGCAGGCAGTTGAAATCGAGGAGGTGGGTTTTGTCGGCGTGAAGGGATTCATAGGCGGCTTCGGCTCACGCATGCTCGGCTCATTCGGTGAACCGGCGATCAAGACGATGGTCGCGGAAAGCGTGAACGAGGCAATGCGACTTGAAAATGCGATGCGCCAGGTGCGGGCGAAGCGCACACTGGTGATCCTCCACTACGCGCCAATTGCCGACACAGTCGCGGGAGAACCGCCGGAGATATTTCCATTTCTGGGCTCTTCACGCCTGGCGGAGACGATCGATCGATTCCAGGTTAGTGCTGTCGTGCACGGTCATGCACATCGCGGTTCTTACGAAGGTCAAACACCTGGCGGAGCCAAGGTCTACAACGTCGCCATGCATGTGGCCAAGCCAAGCGGCCGCCCCTACGCCTTGCTCGAAATCTGACGCCAGCGGCATGCGCCGTGGTGTCCATTGGCCTTGACTCAATTGGTGGCCTTGACTCAATTGGTGGCGTTGATCGATTTCGCCAACTCTTCCAGCTTCCGGGGGTCGTTGCCGTGACGGCGCACCAGTTCGCGAGCCTGCCTGGACGGCAAATCGGTCGTGGCCGCCAGTTGTCGCACCTGCTGATCGTCGATGGCGACCTGCGGCAATGTATGGTCGATATTTCCTTCCTTGTCCTTCATCGCGCTTCTCCTTGATCCCTGTCGACGACAACGGCTCGAAAATCCGACCGGTTCCGAACGATCTGCAACTTTTGCGCCTTCACCTGGGCGGACCAACATACTCGTGTCCCGAGGGCGTAACGATCTCGCTGGATTCTGCCAGGAACCATGCCACGGCGCACGAGTTGTTCCGACTGAACGGAGATAGTTCGATGCCACAGCCAAGACAGCCAGACCCAAATCGCGATGTTCCCGTGCCGCCTCCAACATGGAAGCCCGAGCCGATCGAGGAACCCGAACCGGAAAGGCTCCCGGACGAGACCCCGCTGCCCAATCCCGACGAGAATGAAGAGCCTCCCATCCACGCGTAGGATGATGGAGTTTCTTTATCGCGGGGCAAAGCACACCTCCGGACGGCTAACGATCGATCTCGCCAAACACGATGTCGAGCGATCCGATGATGGCGGCAACGTCGGCGATCATGTGCCCTCGAGACAGGAAATCCATCGCCTGCAGATGGGCGAAGGATGGCGCGCGTATCTTGCACCGGTAAGGAACATTGCCCCCGTCGGAAACCAGATAAACACCGAATTCTCCCTTTGGCGCTTCAACCGCGGCGTAGACTTCTCCGGCCGGCACGCGATGCCCCTCGGTATAAAGTTTGAAATGCTGGATGGTCGCCTCCATCGAGCGTTTCATCGTGGCGCGCCGCGGCGGCGTGATCTTCTGGTTTGGAAGCGCGACCGGCCCCTGGCCTTCGGGTGACCGCAGTTTTTCCAGGCATTGCTTCATGATCCGCACCGACTGGCGCATCTCCTCCATGCGGACCAGGTAGCGGTCATAGCAGTCTCCGTTCTTTCCGACGGGAATGTCGAAATCCATGTCCGGGTAACATTCGTATGGCTGTGCCTTGCGCAAATCCCATGCGGCGCCCGATCCGCGCACCATCACGCCGGAAAATCCCCAGGCCCAGGCATCCTCCAGCCCGATCACGCCCACATCGACATTGCGCTGCTTGAAGATACGGCTGCCGGTGAGCAATTCGTCGAGGTTGTCACAGACTTTGAGGAACGGATCGCAGAAAGCCCAGATGTCGTCGAGAAGCTTCGGAGGCATATCCTGGTGCACGCCGCCGATTCTGAAATAATTCGCATGCATGCGGGCGCCGGAGGCGCGCTCGTAAAAAACCATCAGCTTTTCCCGCTCCGCAAACCCCCAAAGCGGCGGCGTCAGCGCGCCGATATCCATGGCCTGCGTCGTGACGTTGAGGAGATGCGACAGAAGCCGGCCGATTTCGCAAAAAAGAACACGGACGAGTTGTCCACGCGTTGGAACGCTGATTTCGAGCAGTTTTTCGGCAGCGAGGCAGAACGCATGCTCCTGGTTCATCGGCGCGACATAGTCGAGCCGGTCGAAATAGGGCAGCGCTTGCAAATAGTTCTTGTGCTCTATGAGTTTTTCGGTGCCGCGATGCAGTAAGCCAATATGCGGATCGGCACGCTCGACGATCTCGCCGTCCAGTTCGAGCACCAGCCGAAGAACACCGTGGGCCGACGGATGCTGGGGCCCGAAATTGATGGTGAAGTTGCGAACGGGGGCTTCGACCATCGCTGCTCTCCGCGACTGTCGGGGCAAGGCGTGATGCGAATGGTTCGGCGCCTCAAGTCGTCGTCTGAATGATCAGCGTCAGGGTGCCATCGCCATCTATGTTTGCAGCGACAACCTGCGAGGAATTGAGCCCATTCGCCCTCAAGGCCGATGTCGCTTGAGGCGAAGCATCGACTGAGTTTTGCAGGCGTAGCAAATCTTCGGCGCTGGTCTGATTGATCACGGCATCCGCCTGCGCCTTGATTTCGTCAGGCAGATCCTCGACGGCGACAATGGCAACGCCGGTGAAATTCAAATCAGCAGAGCCTGGATCTGACAGCGCCTGCTCCGGTTGCACTTCGCCCTGCGGTGGCGTCACCTGGGGAAGCTGCGGTCCAACAGTTTGGGCGTAGACGGGCTGAATGATGACCGCCCCGGAAAGTGCGACAGCTATCGTCAACATGCGCATGGTCGCTCCTTGCATCCTTCGAGGGAGATTTTGAAGAAACCCCCATGCCGAGCGATTGTTCCCGCGGGGCTGGTCACACTGGGCAATTTCGCGTCGACCCCCCTGGGGAAACGCCGAACGAACCATGGCCCAGACGACGTCATATGGCTGTCTCCCAACCGGCTGAGCGGTTGCGTACGGAATCGTACCATCGATTGATCTGCACCTTGGAGAGGATCAAAATAAAGCAGAGGTGACCATGGGAGGGAGCCGCATGAGCATCGCCAGATGGGCAATAAGACCTGTCGGTACCGCCAAGGCATTTCTGGCAGAGCAGCTTCGAAGTGGGCGATACGGCGACATCGTTTCGGTCAAAGCGGCGATAGAGGCCGCTCGCAGGGACGCGCCTTATTTGCAGGATACAGACGATGAGTTGATGGAGACGATCGTCGAGCTGGCACGGGAACTGGGGCTGGCCGTCCTTTTTGACTCTCGCGATTGACCGATGAGCCATGGCTGGAGGACTCACCGGTGGTTGAAGCGATTTGGTACGAAATCGACAATTGGCTCATGGCCGAAAATGCGCAATTATTGGGAAATGGGACGACGGCTGGACGACAAACTCGATTGCAAGGCTTGTGGGACTATCCAAATGGACATTCCCGACAACGCCAAGGAATCGACGCCAATTCATTGCAGCAATTGCGGCGCCTTTCTCGGCGAGTGGGGCGAATTGCAGGACGATTTCTACCGCCAGGCTCGCGGTACCGAGGCATTCGACTTGCGCAACGGAACCATTATCAAGAAGTAGCGCGCAACGACGCGGCCTCCGGATGACATCGGCAAATTCGCAAGGGGTTGGCAGATCTAGCCGACCTCGATGACCACCATCAGCCCGCCGCCGCCCTTCTCCTCGACATTGTTGTTCGTCGTGTGATGCGGGATGTGGCAGTGAATGAGCCACTTGCCAGGACGCAGCGCCTTCCACACGACGTCATAGCGCTGTCCCGGTCCGACATTGATCGTATCGGCCAGAAAGCGCGCCGACGAAGAAAGCGTCTCACCGTCACGGGCGACGACCTCGAAGGGTCCGCCATGGATATGCATTGGATGGACGAAGCCGTTGTTGGTGCCGATGAAACGCACCTTCAGCGTCTCGCCCACCTTCATAGGAATGGTGTCGGTTGCGGGATAGGCTTTGCCGTTGATGGTGAAGAAGTTCGGCATGCCGCCTTCCATGGGCATCGACGGATAAGTCAGCCCATCGCGCACCAGCCATTCCTGAAGTTCGATGACATAGTCGTGGTCAGCCGGAACCTCGTCGGCAGGATTGGCGGGATCGATAATCAGCGCCCCATAAAGCCCCAGCGCCTGGGTGCGGTCCGGCTTGGCATGCGGATGATAGAAGTAGGTCCCGTGCTGGGTCGCGGTGAACGCATAGGAATAGGATTGTCCAGGCTCGATCGGCGGCTGGGTGATCTCGGCAGGTCCATCCATCTGGTTCGGCAGGATCATGCCGTGCCAATGCACCGTGGTTTCCTCGGGCAGGTCGTTGGTGACGTCGATGCGAACCTTATCGCCCTGGCGAATGTGGATGCGCGGACCGGGAATCTGGCCATTGTAGGCATAGGCGTCGACCGCGACGTTGGGCAGGATCTGCCAGCGGACCACCGATGGTCTGAGCTCGAACACCTTGACGCCGTTCTCTAGACGGAATGGCAGTTCCTGGTCGCCCTTGGCGGCAAGACCATAGGACGAGGTAACGCGACGCGGATCGGTTGCAGCCATGTCACGCATGGATTCCGCCGGCGTGTCGCGACCCATGATCATGCCTTGCGGCATGATCGCGCCGCCGACGTCACGCGCCGAAAGCGTCAGGTTCAGCCAGTTCGCCGGCGCGGCCATGCCGATCGCCAACGCCAACACCGACACAATACCGAGGGCCGCAATCTGCGGCGTCGTAGCGTCCGTCTCCATCTGATGGCCGCTGCGTTTGGACTTGTGGGAGGTGTTGCGGCTTCGTCGATCGTCGCCGGCGTTGGGGTGATGCGTAGCGTGCTGTTGGTGGGCGGTCGGCTCTCCACTGCTCGTTTCGTTCGCCTGCGGGCGCTGCGTCATCAATCCGTGCTTCAGCCCGCGCGCGACCAGCCAGACATTGGCCGGATAGGCGAGCGTGAAGCCGGCGATGACGCCGATCGACATCACGCCCCAGAACAAAAGCTCGGTCGGCTCCATGGCGCGCATGTCGCGTCCCATCATCAGAAAGCTCATGACGGGCGCCATGCCGGCCATCATGAAATTCATCGAGATGAACTCGGGCAAGAAGCTCTTGCGCACGTTCTCCCAGTAGGTGCCGCCCATCATCGATTTCATGAACAGCGATTGGAAGATGAACAGGCCGAAGGCAAAGCCCGCCAGATATTCGACGATGAGGTCGAGCCACATCGGCAGGCCAAGCGTTGCCGTGATGACTGCGGCGAGAATGATGCCGGTCGCATCGCCGGCAACGCAGTGGATGGTCGAGCCGACCCCCTGTTTCCACAGCGGCCTGGTGAAGTCTTCATGCTCGCCTGGACGTGGCTCCTTGTCTGCAAGCACATAAAGCAGCAGCCCCAATGGACCCATATAGAGGGTCACCAGGATGAAGCCCCATTTCATCACCACCGGTTCGGGATTGTTGCGGTATTGATCGAAGCCGACATAAAGCGTCGAGGCGGCGGCAAGAGCGAACCAGACGGCAAGGAAATAGTCGATTGGCTGGATGAACATGGATGCATCCCGTCGCGGATCAGTGGCTTGTCACAAGCAGCCCCCGTCGATGAACGCAGCCGGCGTGTTTATGATCCCGCCGGCCCAATCCGGTTGTGTCGAATTCTCCAGCCTGGCGCTCTTGTCGAAGCATTAACGCGCGGTAATTCCCTTGAAGGCGTGGGCGCTTCGCTGCCTCAACAGGAGCTGGCCATGAAACATCAAACACTCGACCAACTGCATGCCGTCGCCTAGATTGAATCGTCGGCTGCTTATTCCGCCATGACACGAAATCAGCGCATAGAGCGCTGGGCTGAACTGCTGGAGCGTAATCCCGAGCGATGCCTTGGGGCGTTTGCAGGCACCGAACATCTGCACCCTGAAGCACGTTCATTGATGCGGGGCGAGGGAACGGCAATTTCGGTCGCCTTCGAGGATCCAGTGCTGCGCGCATCGGGTTTAAAGGACGACACATACGGTGAGGCAAGGCGCTTTTTCGAACTGAACGACTGGCAGCTGCACGACATCGTCTGCGATTGCCACGTCGGCTCAACCATGAAAGCGCGCTGGGCTGCGACGCGGGTCCGCTCAGCCATCAGCGGCAGGTTCTTTGCGTGGTTGCGGCAAAGGATAATGCGCTGACCGTAGTTGGGGATCGTCGTCGCTTCGGTGCGGCATACGATCCCCTGTCTTGCCGATTGGATGTCTTGCCAATCGGATTGTCTTGCCGACGCGGATCAACGCTTGTCCTGGTACAGCCGGTTGGTCGCCCGGTCGCTCTCCCGTTGTTCGGCGGGTCCACGCCGACGGCGTGCGATAACGGCATAGGCCATCAGCACGATCAGCAGCAATGGGCCGCCGGCAACGACGACCAACCACATGATATCTCCAAACATGGCGGCATCTCCTTTCCCAGACAACCGGCGAGGAGGAGAACCGTTCCGTGCAGCAGGCCACCTCGGTCGCCCCTGGTCATTAACTTACGAATTGCGTTCGTAGGTTCCGATGAGTTCAGCCTGCTCAAGCGAATGTTTCTGCGCCTCCCGCCAGATGCGCTCGATGCCCACGCTCGCTGGAATGGCAAGGCTCGGCGTGTCGAGCGCGGCCAGCCGGAAATGGTAATGGTGAACGCCATGTCCGACCGGCGGTTCAGGGCCGTCGTAATAGGCGTTGCCAAAATCATTCGTTGCTTGCCTGAGGGCGCCCGGACCCGGCTTGCCGCTTTCGGCCTCGGGAAGTTCCCTCGTGTCCGGGGAGATGTTGAACACCGCCCAATGACCAAACGTTCCGCTCGGCGCGTCAGGATCCTGAACGACGAGAACGAGACTCTTTGCTTCGTCCGGCACTCCAGACCATTTCAGCGGCGGCGATACGTTTTTGCCGTCTCGTGTGTATCTTTCGGGAATTTGTCCGCCTTCGGCAAAGGCGGCACTGCTAAGGGCAAGTGGCATGGTTCACTCCTTCCGGCGAAGTTGATCGCAGCGACGCGCAGGGCAGCTATTTGTTGGTCCGCATCTTTTGTCTTGGATCGATCCCGCCAGCGGCGGTCGTGTCGTTTTCGACGTCACCTTCGACCGTATTCTCGCCTTCAAGCTCGAACTCTTCGCCTTCCTTGATCGTTCCCTTGGAAGTCCCGATACCAGGATTGTTCGCCAAGTCGGCATCGCTCGGTTTCTTCCATTTCGGATGTTTGGTTCCGGTCATGAGAAAACTCCTTCGACGGGGATTGCAGTTTTGAAATCGCAGACCGGATAGTTCGTTCCGGTTCCACGCCTCAGCTTCTTCATTGGTTCGCCGCGCGCCGGCTAAAGCCCGAACGGGTAGGTGTCGGGAACGCCGGTTCTTGCATGCTCCGGGCCAAGCGGCGTCACTGCCGCGGTTTTGTCGAACCATAGGAACGCGTCGAACTGCCGGGGCAGGGAAGCGTCCGCATAGTGGCTGCCCAGCTCGGTTTCCGGCCGGTAGATCACCCCGATGAATCGCTCCAGCCTGCGTTCCAGCAGCCGCTCACGCAGCGTTGTGTCGCGCCCGAGGTCGAGCAGGAACCGCGACACAAGGGAATCGTGGCAAAGCCGTTCGTAGCTGTCGGCGTGCGACGCGCGGATTTGCTTCACCTCCATTTTGCCGTCCCAGTCGCTGGCGGCCGCTACAGTGCCGGAATGCGTGCCCATACCGATCAGCGCTGCCTCATCCCCGAAACGCTGCCGGCAGAGCTGGCCGATGTTCAGTTCGTCCCTGACGACGCCCATCTCGGTAAAGCGGGCATCGCCGATATGGGAATTGTGCGCCCACACCACGGCCTTGGCGTTGGGGCCGCCGGCATGCAGCAAATGTTCCAACGTTTCGAACATGTGCGTGTCGCGCAGGTTCCAGGACTCCGCGCCGCCATAGTACATGATCCGGTAATAGTGTTCGGCGGACGCGATCAGCCGGGCATTCTGACTGGCGTCGAGAAAGTCGGTGCCGTCCCTTTTTGCATATTCGAGCTGTTTGGCGAGCAAGTCCCGGCATTGTTCCAGCACCGCTTTCTCGCATTTTTGATAGCCGGCGGTGAGCACCGCGCGGCCGTAGGTGGACGGATCGTGTTGCCAGGGCGTCAGGCAGCCATAGCGTTCGCGCGCGATCTTGGCTGCCGGGGGATCGACCCGGTCGAGATAATCGAGGACCGCGCCGATGGAACCGCTCATATTGTAGATGTCGAGGCCGTAGAACCCTGCTTGCGCCGAAGGCTCTAGCTTCTCGTTGTGACGGCGCATCCAGTCGGTGAAGGCCGCGACATCGGTGTTGCGCCACATCCAGGTCGGAAATCGCTGGAATGGCGCGCCAGTGCCGGTTCGCGGCCGACGATGGCGAACATAGCGGTCGATCGCCGCTGCGTCGGGCCAGTCCGCCTCGACCGCGACGATGGTGAAGCCGTGGCGTTCGATGAGCCTGCGGGTGATCGCCGCGCGCGCCCTGTAGAATTCGGACGTGCCATGGCTTGCCTCGCCAAGCAGAACAATGCGCCGGTCGGCAAACCGATCGAACAATGCGCCGAAGGCCGGATCGTCGAAATCGGGCAGGGGTTCGGCCGCGGCCGCGATCATATCAGGCAGGCTGATCGGATGGGGATGTCGAAGCGGACGACCAACG